>NZ_MRBY01000045.1 GCF_001904615.1 [Limnothrix rosea] IAM M-220 | reverse complement strand
TTTCAAAAAATGCAAATTTTCGTTGCTTCCCCGTGTCTCTCCCTCTCCGTGTCTCTCCCTCTCCGTGTCTTTCCCTCTCCGTGTCTCTTTTTCTCTAGAGAATTTTGGCTACATTCTTATCCATAACTGACGTTAATGAAGAAGGCGATCGCCCAAGGTAGAATCACCGAGGAATGGTGCTATCGTTAAATGCGAAAGTTAGCAAAGCTCCTCGCCAAGGTAGATCAGGTTCATGTCCCACACCATCGAAGCCCTCATTAGTACACTACAGACTCCAGATATTTATCCCCATAAAGTCACAGGCAATATCGAATTGGTGCAGACCCACGTATCCTACGTACTGTTGACAGGGGACTATGCCTACAAACTCAAAAAATCTGTAAACTTTGGCTTCCTTGACTTTTCCACCTTAGAAAAACGTCAGCATTTTTGTGAAGTAGAACTACGCCTCAACAGCGAACTCACAAAAGATGTTTACTTAAATGTGGTGTCCATTACCTACGACGGTAAAGACTATGCCATTGATGGTCAGGGGGAAGTGGTTGAGTATGCCGTCAAGATGCGTCAATTTCCCCAAGAGGCATTACTCAGCGGTATGTTTCAGGCGGGAACCCTCGTTGAGGAGAATATGGTGCAGCTCGGAAAAGCGGTGGCGGCATTCCACGGCACAACTCGCACCAACGACTACATTCGCGGTTTTGGGGAAATTGCCAAAATTCGTCAGGCGATCGACGAAAATTATGCCCAAACAGCAGGCTACATTGGCCGGGTGCAAACCCAAGAGCGTTTTGAGCAAACGAAGGACTTTACTGATAATTTCTTTGCTAGCCGTGAAGATATTTTTGCCAGTCGCCGCGACCAAAACAAAATTCGTGAATGCCATGGCGATCTTCATCTGCGCAATATTTGTTTGTGGCAGGACAAAATTCAGCTGTTTGACCGCATCGAATTTAATGAGCCATTTCGCTTCGTCGATACGATGTACGATGTTGCCTTTACTGTAATGGATCTCGATGCCCGTGGTGCTCAAAAATTAGGGAATGCTTTTCTCAATACCTATGTCGAGGAAACAGGGGACTGGGAAGGATTACAGGTGCTGCCCCTTTATTTAAGCCGCCAAGCCTATGTGCGGGCGAAGGTGACATCTTTTCTTCTGGATGATGCGGCGATCGCCGCAGAAGCCAAACAAGCAGCAGCCAAAACAGCCTCTGAATACTACGAACTAGCCTGGCAATATACCCAGCTTCCGAAGGGTAAAGTTGTCATGATGTCTGGCCTATCTGGTTCCGGGAAATCCACTGTTGCAAGACGCTGTGCCCGCATCTGGAATGCCATTCAAATCCGTTCTGATGCCCTACGCAAACACCTAGCAGGCATTGCTCTCGATGCCACAGGTGACAACAGTCTTTACAGTCAAGAGATGAACGAAAAAACCTATGCTCGCTTAACCGAACTCGGCATACTCTTAGCGCAGCAGGGCTTTACGGTTATTCTTGATGCTAAATTTGACCGTACAGCTCAACGACAAAAAGTGATTGAGGCTTGTCAGGCAGCAGAGTTACCCTATCAAATTTTGTATTGCCAAGCGCCCACTTCACTCCTAGAAACACGTTTAAAAAATCGTACCGACGACATTTCCGATGCCACTGCAGATTTGCTACAGGCTCAAATTGATAAAGCGGAAAGCTTTACCGACGAGGAATCTCTATGGGTGCGGAGCATTGACACGACCCAAAATATAGATGCTATCATCAGTTATTTGTAGTCGTAGTCAGCAAGTTTGACTATGTAGCCAAGGCTAGCAAGATTAGTACAAAGACCTTGGGGTTCAAAAATCTGAGCTTTTTCAAAAGGTTGCGCTTACTTCGCTAGAATTTCCTAAATCTCCGACTTTATAGTCCTAAACTTATGGGTTTTGGCTATATGGTTACTCACAAAATAATCACTCACAACACTCCATAGTCAAAAACCCTCTCCATCTTGCTCGATCTAGAGGGTTTTTTATATATTATTTTTGTGATTTAGTCGGCAACTATTGCGGGTTTATTCTTCTTCCCAAGACTCGTCCGTTGATTCTGCTTGATCATTTTGGTCAGCATCATCGGAGCTTTTGGCGATCGCCAGATCAATTTGCTGACGATAGTAATCGACACTTTTCACTTCCACTTCGACGGTATTCCCGAGGCGATAGGCAACGCGATTTTTACGACCCACAAGACAACTATGGCGGGCACGGTATTCGTACCAGTCATCCTTTAGGGAACTCACGTGCACTAAACCCTCGACGAGCAGATCTTCAATTTCCACAAAGAAGCCATAGGACTGGACACCCGTAATCACGCCTTTGAATGTATCCCCCGTGTGAGCCTTCATTTTTTCGGCTTTTTTGAGACCTTGGAGATCCTTTTCGGCATCGTCAGCAACTTTTTCTTGGTCATTTAGTTGCAGCAACAATCCGGCGATGGTTTCCTCGATTTCCGCTTGCTTCGCCGCAGTGAGGACTTTCCAGTTCACCTTCTCATGGCAGGTATTACTACCAAGGTTGACCCCATTTTTTACGCGGCTGGAACGGCGATCGCGCCCTTCACTCAACACGAACTTGAGGATACGCTGCATCACCAAATCGCCATAGCGCTGGGCAGGAGAACAGATGCGGGTGTAGCCATCTCGGTAGGCGAGGCCAAAGTGGGGATGGGGATGCTTACCATAACGAGGTGAGTCGAGGGTAGCCTGAAGGAGGAAATTCAAAATTTTAGCGGCATCAACTTTACTAAATTCTTGAATAAAGTGCTGATAGTCATGGGGCAGCAGTTCTTCTTCCGACTCAAGTTTCAGATCAAGCTCTAAATTGCCCCCGAGCTTAATCAAATTTTCGAGGCTTTCAAAGTCGGGTTGGGCTTGATAACAGTAGATAGCAGGCAATTCTAAAGCCGTCATATGTTCTGCCACGGCACGCCCAGCCAAAATCATCACTTCAGATAGCAGCGATCGCACGGGCAAACTGGGGGACACGATCATCGTGCCAAAGCGCCCTTCATCTTTAAAGGCAGACACCACTTCGGGTAAGGAAATTTGGAAGCCGCCACGCTGCAATCTCTGGGCTTTAACGAGGGGACTCAGGTTAAAAATTAGATCGTTCAATAGAGCCAAGACATCTTTTAGGTCACCTTCTACTTCTTCGCCGCTACTGAGGAGGTGCTGTACTTTCTGATAACTTAGGCTTTGGTCAACACGAGTCACACTCGGTGTAATTTCAAATTCGCTCACCACCCCTTGTTCATCAATGGTGAGGAAGATCGACAGAGTGAGGCGATCGCCACCGGGTAACAAACTAATTTTTTCTTTTAGAGCAGGCGGAAAAATCGGAATGGTTGTATCGCCAAGGAAAACCGCTGTACCATGCTTTTTCGCCCAACGATCTAGGGCACTACCTTCAGGCACATACTCTGCTATGTCGGCGAGGTGAATGCCCAGGAGCCATGCGCCACTATCGGTCTTCGACAGCGTGAAAGCATTCTCTACAAAAGCTTCGTTGTCTGCCGCTAAATGCTGTTCGTCTTCGATGGTGATCGTCAATTGATCACGCAAATCACGACGCTGGGCGATCGCCTCATCGCTTAAATCCGCTGAAATCTCGGCGATCGCCGCCATCACATCTTCCGGAAACTCCCGTAACAAATCATGCTTACAGCAGACAATATCCGTATCAGCCGCTTCCTCAGCGTCACTTCCGAGCACCTTGGTGACTTCGCCGAGGGGTAAATGCTGGGCAATGGGATAACGCACCACCGACACATGGACAAGATGATCAATCGCTTCTTGCAGTTGGGCTTCTTTATCCTCTAGCTCCAACTCAAATAACAACCGATCATCCAAGGGAACCGCCCGAAAACCCTCTTCTTTCTTAACAACCTTTGCCAACAGAGAAGGATTTGCCCGCTCTAAAATGAGCTTCACCGCCCCTTCCGGCGATCGCCGTCTCGTGCCCTCTTTAATAATTTTGACTAGCACGCGATCGCCATTCCAAGCATTACTTAAATAGGTTTCACGAATATAAATATCCTCTGCATCCTCAGAATCTTGAATTGCAAAACAAAATCCCTTACTAGAACAGCGCAACTTCGCCTCAACAATGCCTTCATCAGTGATACGACGATACTTCCCTCGCTCCTTTGCCAACAATTTGGCACGTTCTAAAGCATCTAAAACAATTTGAAGATCAGTACTATCCTCGTCAGAATTGCACTCTAACTTCTTCTCGAGAAATTTACCTGCAACTAATTTGTCGTCAGTAAAGTAAGACAGCAGTGTAGCGACTGAGAAATCCATGCAAAACGATCCTTTTCGTCAGAAAGTAAAGTGAAATAAGGAACCTGCCAAAACCAAATTAACCATTAATTTTCTTGTGATCCGCCCCAAAAAATTGGGAGAAAATCAACCGTTTTGTCAGGGGGAGTGCCACAAAGAGCAACAATGCAAATCGAACTATGCTTAAATTTTCTAGCCGCAAATATATCAATAGGGTCTTGCGTCGAAAACTTTAAAGGTAAGCTGTGTAACGCTGAAAGGCTAACAGGACATCGCTTACGCAAAGACAAAGTCGATGGACTACTCAATTGTTGTTGGTGTCATATTTCTACTTACCCGTAAAGATTCTGGGTTATAACGCCAGAGAAGCGTCTAAAGTAGAAACAATCTGAAACTGACCGGAGTAACGATTCAGATAGCGACAAAAAAGCTGTTACCTGTGGCTGAATAACATCTTTAGGATTTAGGCGATACAGGCAGACGGTCTGGCACTAAGGCGCTCGCAAAAGGAGATGCCAAAGTAACAAGAGCAACTATGGCGCTTACAGAACGCACTTTTAAGTCTTAGTATGGTGTTTGCCATGTAGCCTCGGCAACATTGTACCCTGTAATAGCCATACCCTCCATGTGGCCTTTCATTTCGGTCGATTTCAGGCTAAATTCAAGGGTGAGATCAAGTACTATTGCACTATAATTAGTGCAGCAATCAGCGTCAGGTTCCATGACACCAGAGATTTTTCGACAGCATTATCCCCAAGGCGGCTTAGTGAGCGAGCTGGCGGCTATTGAACATGGTCAGTACGTTGTCCGGGTTTTAGTTCAGAATGATGGAGTCACCCTCGCGAGTGGTTTGGCTGCGGCATCATCGGTGGAGCAAGCTGAGGATCAAGCTAGAACAAGGGCTTTAGGTTTATTGGTGGCGGGGACAAAAAAGGTCACTCCGGCTGTGACTCCTGTACAGTCGGCGATCGCCGCTCCCTCCATGCCTGTCCCTGTGCCTTCGCCCACAGCTGTACCACTGAAACCGTCGACAGCGACACAACCCGTACCAGCGGCACCACCAGCGGCGGATTTTGAGTTTGAATTGCCTCTCAGCGCCCCGCCGGAGCCGGAACCTGTGGTGGAAGAAGCGCCACCGAGTGCGCCACCAGCGGTCGAGGAAACCCTCGATTTTTCCGATATTATTGCCCGCAGTGATGTGGAGCTGAAGCGTTTGGGGTGGACGAGTGAGCAGGGGCGCAATTATCTCCTAGAAACCTATGGCAAGCGATCGCGCCAATTACTTTCTGATGCTGAGCTACTGGAGTTTTTGCGGTTTTTAGAAGGCCAGCCCTCTCCTTAACTTGGTGATCTGCTCGGCTAAATTTTCGTAGCGTATTTTTACTAAAGTCCCTCGCTAAAATATTCTTCGCTATTGTTGAGGCAGAATCATTGCTGCTGACTAAACTGGGATTATGGCGACAACAAATTCTTCTCGCGCGTTGGGGATTGCTTGGGGGCGCGTCGTGGCGATCGCCGCTGTGCAAAGCTCCTTAACTCTGATGTGGATTACCTACCGTGCCTACCTTGGGGACATGCTAGGTAGTTGGGGATTTTCAGAAACTTTTACCACAAATTTATTAACCTTTGAATTTGTGCTCGCGCTGTTTATGGAGCCTATCTTTGGGCTACTCAGCGATCAACAACAACGCACACTCGGCGGTCGTGCCCCGTTAATTGTCCTCGGCGTAATTCTGTCTTCTGTGACGTTTGTCGCCTTACCGATTATCGCTACGCTGCAATTATCTTTGAACTTGCTCTTGCCACTGGCGGCGATCGCCTGGGCTTTGGCCATGACCACCTTCCGCACTCCCGTTTACGTTTTACTCCTCAAAAGTGCACCGATGTCCGAGTTACCGCTCGCCATTTCAATTCTCACCATGACTGGTGGGTTGATGGGGCTAATCAGCGGCAATATTAAAGAAATTATTCTTAGCTGGGGCGCAATGCCGGCGTTTTTAGTGGGGTCAATTACGCTCCTTGCCGCATCAACTTTTTTGAAATTTTTGATGCCACCGCTACAGCCGCCAGCAGATGATCAGCCTCAAAAAAATCCAGCTTTACCGTGGGATGGGGTGATTCGCACCGCTTTAATTGCGATCGCCTTAGCATGGGGGACAAAAATTTTTATGGGTAATTTTAGCGATGTTTTTGCCGGAGGAATTTTCGGCGCAGAGACTAATTTAATGCCCCTACTGAATCTGCTATTGGCTTTAGCTGCTGTGCCGATTGCTTGGCTGTGGCGGCAATGGCGGGATTATCCCCTCTTGGCGATCGCCCTCAGTGGCCTCAGCATTATGCTGATTTTCTTGCTAGCTTCTCCCGGCTTAGCGTGGCTGTACGTACTTGTTGCCATTCTCTGGATTTTTGCCTTTGCTACCGTGCGTAATGGCACACTACCCTACATTTTTATGACAGTGCCGGGACGCTGGGCTGGCTTTGGCATTGGTGTTTATTTCGGAGTTTCGGGCTTAGCCAATGATTTATTTCCTCGCATTTTTGCCTCAGAAAATATGGCTGTTCTGCAAGGAGTGATTGGCGTCTGCGCCTTGGCGATCGCCGCCGGACTTGCCCTCATGCCATTTTTACCGAGGTCTTCAAAAGATTTAAGCAATGAGGTTTAATAACCCTTCAAATAGACCTTTACCATCGACATTATTGAGATTGCGATCAGAGGCTCGCTCTGGGTGGGGCATCATGCCTAGCACATTACCTTGCTGATTCATGATGCCTGCAATGTTATTGAGAGAGCCATTGGGATTAGCGGCTTCATTGACATTCCCTTGGACATCGCAATAACGGAACAGCACTTGACCGTTGTCTTCAATTTTTTTCAGCATCTCCGGATCAGCATGGTAGCGACCTTCACCATGGGCAATGGGAATATTGATAATTTGGTTTGTTTTGTAGCCCCGCGTCCAGTTTGTGTCGTTCCGCTCAACCTTGAGGGGCACGCGATCGCAAATAAAGTGCAGGTCACGATTGCGTACCAAAGCACCGGGCAACAGGCCAATTTCTGTTAGCACCTGAAAACCATTACACACACCTAAAACATATTTGCCTTGGTTAGCATGTTCAATCACGCTTTTGATCACAGGCGAAAAACGGGCGATCGCCCCACAGCGGAGATAATCCCCATAGCTAAACCCACCGGGAACCGCAATCACATCCAAATCAGACACATCCGTTTCCTGGTGCCACACCATGCGCGTCGGCTGCCCAAATACCCCTTCCGTCACCATCGCCATATCGCGATCGCAATTTGAGCCGGGAAAAACAATTACACCAAATTTCATAGGTCAGATATCAGAGAACAGTGATCAGAGAACAGGAAAATAGATGTAGCGACTGCTAATTTATCAAAGCCAGATCAGCCTAGGTATCCAGCATCACCCATCGCATTTTATGCTTTAGGCGACAGGCGTTAGATCAAAACGATAATTTTCAATCACAGGATTCGTTAAAAGCTGGTCACACATTTGATCGACTTTGTCCTTGGCATCAGTTTCATCCGCCGCCGATAAATTTAGCTCAATATATTTACCAATACGAACCTCAGATACCCCCGCATAGCCCAACTGACCTAAACCAGACTCAACCGCCGCACCTGCTGGGTCAAGCACAGAGGGACGAAGTGTAACGTAAATTTGGGCGTGGTACTGCATAGAAATTTGACTGTTGAAAACGGTATTTATTGTACGTTGTGAGGGTCTTCTACAAAAATCTAATCGAAGATCTTAGGCGAAGTAGCTGTACCCTAACGCCAAAATAAAAGTCAATTGCCCCGCCAACATAAAGAAATACAAAATAAAGCGTGGTTTAAAAATGGAGAGCATAAGACCCACGGCTTTAATGTCGATCATTGGCCCGAAAATCAAAAAAGCAAGTAGGGAGCCAGTGGTAAAGGTGGAGGCAAAGGATAAGGCAAAGAAGGAATCGACGGTGGAGCAAATAGAGACGATCGCCGCCAATAGCATCATGGCGATAATCGAGGTAACCGTGCCCTGTCCGAGGCTGAGAACCACTTCCCGCGGCACAAAAACTTGAATTAAGGCGGCGATCGCACTACCAAAAATCAAGACCGCCCCCAGTTCACGTAACTCTTGGGAAATATTGAGTAATAGAGCGGCAAATTTTTCCTTCGTCGTTTTTTGGGGAGCCGGGACAATGGTCTCCGGCATTTGGGTCGCAACAGCTTCTAGGGGCATATTCCCCTGGGGACTCGCACCAAGGAAAAAAGTACCCGTTTGCAAAAGTGGACTCTTTACCGCTGTCGTTTGGGGTTGAGCAACCTCTTGGAGATACTTTAGTCGCTGGGATAACCGGGGCTGCAATAGCACTTTTGGATCAGGTTGCACGCTAAAGACTGTGCCAACAATGGTGGCGATCGCCAAGGACCCAAGAATCCGAAATAAAACAATTTCCGGTTGTCCCCGAAAAGCAATCCACGTAGACCAAATCACCACAGGATTGAGAGTAGGAGCAGCCAGCAAAAAGCCCACAGCAACAGATGTCGGAATACCCTGCATCAAAAATCGCCTAGCAACAGGCACATTGCCACATTCACAGACCGGGAAAATAAACCCAATACAACTACCCATAAACGCCCCCAACAGGGGATTTTTTGGTAGAACTTTAATTAATTTTCGTTCATCAACCCAAACCAATAACACACTAGATAAAATCACCCCCAACAGTAGAAAGGGCATGGCTTCGACTAACAGACTGACAAATAAAGTAAAGGCGTTGTGTAACTGGTTCATAGAGAAGCGGCCAAACTAGCCAATTAAAAAGTTGTCTTCAACCTCAATGGCGTCTTGCATAGGCAAAGAAATTGTGAGCAGAGTGCCCTCGTTAACGGTACTATCAATCGTCATCGTTCCATTATAAATTTTTACAATACGTTCGGCGATCGCCAAGCCCAGACCCGTGCCCTGTTGTTCATACTGCAAACGATCAAACTGCATATAAGCACCAATATGAGCAATATCTTCCTCAGAAAGACCCCGGCCTTGATCTTGGATCCGACAAACCCAGCGATCGCCCTCAATAGACGTAGTAATATGCACAGCAGTTCCCGTCATATTTTTTACCATTGCCGGCTGCGAAAACTTAAAAGCATTATCAATCACCTCTTCCATCAGAAGCATGAACCACTTCTCAGAAATGGCGATCGTCGCTTCACACAGCCCACAAAACAAATCATTGACCCTTTCATACCGCCGAGCGACCTTATTACCAATCGAGCGAATTAACACCGGGCTTGTACTAACAGAACCAAAATGCCACCCTTCCCGCTCCTGCGGATCACTCACAACCAAATCAAGCTTGAAATAAACCAAAAACTTTTGAATGAGACGATTCAGGCGATCAGCAGACAGACTAATATTTTGCGTAATTTCAATAATCTCATCCTGTTCTAACGTTTGCCAATATTCACTCAACAACTCCGAAGACGTAATAATCCCCTGGAGCGGTGTCCTCAATTCATGGGGTAGCGCAACCGTCAAATTCCGCCGCAACTCCTCCAAGCGCCAAGAGCTTTGTTGTTCAAAAACTTGATGTCGCGACAACCGATAATTCACCGTTTCAATTAATCGCTGAGGATCAAAAGGCAAAGCAACATAGTCATCCGCCCCCAAATTCATTCCAGTACGGCGATTAGATTCAGAGATCTTTGAAGACAAAAAAATAAAAGGAGTCATTAACGTTTCAGGTCGCTCCCGTACCACGCACAAAAAATCCAGTCCCTCCACAGGAAAAACATCAACATTGCAAAGAATCAAATCCGGCAGCTCTTGCTCCAAGAGCGATACAGCAACACTCCCACTACTCGCTACCAACACCTGAAAAGACTCCTGTTGTAGCACTTCACAAAGTTTTTCCGAAGTTTCAGAATAATTATCAACGACCAAAATTTTTGTCACAGAGTATCTTCTCCACAAATCTTTTCACCATGGAGCGAGAAATATGGCGCTGCACACACTTGAACAAATTGCTCAATGCAAACTAGAGGATTTGCCATGGAAAAATTATAGATAAGAGTACCAATATTAAAATGATATTGTCGGAGCACCAAAGCGAAGTAAATACTAGTCGAAAAAATTTAAAACAATAGTCAGAAAAAATTAAAACAACAGTTTCAAATGCCCAACAATCAAAACAACCCTCAGAACAATCGCATCAAAAAACAGTTGACAAAACACACTGACAATGAACCAATTGTACCGCAAGGGTCTTAGAGCTTTTTTATTATTTCATGACAGTCTTAAGCCAGACAAAAATAGCCTAAATCAAGACCACTCAAACTTTGGCTTGCGCGAAAAAATTTACTCATCAAAGGTTGTGCAAGTATGTGATCCGGATCACAAATTTTGATGCAATGACCCTGAAACAATCCTTAGTGGATATATAGATCTTAATCACTATTTTTTTCTTAGAAAAGCGGAAAACTTATACTAGGCATTTAAATATCTAGTAATAACATTTGTGATTATTATGATTTACACAATTTCATGACGGCACCTTTAACGACGATGCCGACCATTCACCTCAAACATCATCGGTGGAACAGTTATAAAGACTATCCGTTTAAGGCGATTTAACAGCCATTATTATTCCTAAAATTTCATCACTTTTAGGACATGCCATTCCTCTCTACATCAAAATCACCCAAAATCCACATCCATCCTCCTAAAGTCAGGCTTTATAAGGTTAAGGAGCTGTGCTATTTTAGAAAGGTTGTGAATTTTTTGTTCAAAGCCAATAACTTCGTTGAATTAACGACCATTGGTTTGCCAGAATTTTCCGCCCCCAAGACGTCCAACTTTTGACCTCCCTCTTGTGGGCAACAATCTCAAAAAGAGCCGTAGTAAGCGGTTTGAGGTCTTTTTTGACATCAAGTAAACATTAAGGAGAAGAAAACCTTATGGCTCGTTATCGTGGAGCACGTCTACGTATTACCCGTAGACTAGGTGAATTACCGGGTCTAACCCGTAAAAGCGCGCGTCGGGAATATCCACCCGGACAGCATGGCCAAGGCCGTCGTAAGCGTTCTGAATATGCGATTCGTCTGGAAGAAAAGCAGAAGTTGCGCTTTAACTATGGCGTTTCTGAGAAGCAACTGATTCGTTATGTCCGTAAGGCGCGTCGTGCGACTGGTTCTACGGGTCAGGCGATTCTACAACAGTTGGAAATGCGTCTGGACAATACGATCTTTCGTCTAGGTATGGCTGGTACTATTCCTGCGGCGCGTCAATTGGTTAACCATGGTCACATTTTGGTTAATGGTCGCCGTGTTGATATTGCGAGTTATCAATGTCGTCCGGGTGATGTTATTACTGTTCGTGATCGCGATCGCTCTCGTAAGCTTGTGGAAGCGAACATGGAGTTTCCGGGCTTAGCGAATATTCCTAGTCACCTTGAGTTTGATAAGCCGACTTTAACCGGTAAAGTCAATGGCATTATTGAGCGTGAGTGGGTTGCTTTGCAGATTAACGAATTGCTTGTGGTTGAGTATTATTCTCGTATGGCGTAATTTTTTTCGGCATCGCGTCAATATTTGATCGCAAAATTAAATGAAATTTTGATTTGAAAGGGGAGTGTATTGGCTCCTCTTTTTTGTTGGGGTTATTCTATTTTGGAAATGAGGATGGATCAAGGTGATCTGGGTAGTATAAAGGTCTAGGGATAGACTGGTAAATTGATACGGCAATGAGTAAGTCACGCGATTTTGTTAAAGAAGTTCAGGCAGCTTTAGATGATGAAAATCTCTCTTGTGTCGAATCTCTCCTAAAAAAGTGGCAAGGGTTTGAGCCGCAGGATCCGTGGCTGCAATTTTATATCGCTCGTTGGTTTGAGCGGACTGGCAGAGAGCAGGATGCGGCTATACGTTATCGAAAATTACTCCGGGTTAGTAGTAGTCCGAAATTAATGGGCTCTACTCGGCAGGCTCTTTTGGCATTGGAGGAGCGGGAGCAACAACGGCAGGCTGAGGCGATCGCCGCCCAAAAAGCGGCATTGGGGGGCGAAGAATATGGTTTGTTTGTCTTAGAACCCATTAAAAAATCAGCAAAAAAAGCAGCGGCTCAGCATTTTGCAAAGGTGATGGAGACAGACCCCTATTCTGCGCAAATGCAACTTCCCCTCAAGTCATGGCGCTTGTTCCGGACAGGCCAATTGGGAGATCTCAGGTTTTATGCGAATGCCTTACAGGCAGGAGATATTCCGGGCTTTTGTCTGTCTTTAGAACAGTTACAAACGGTTCAAGTTTTCCAAGTACAGTTCATTAAACAGTTAAATCCGAATTTGGTGGTGCAATGTTTAGATATTGCCCAGCAGCCTGTCCAGATTTCGTTTGAGTGGTCGGAAATTCAGCAGTATGTGGAGGGGATGATCCCGCTATTTGAAGAGTCCCTTGAGAAAAATGCCCGGGGCAAAACCTATTACAAGACAAAGGTTTTAGATTATGCTCATTTTTTGGATCTACACGTCGGCGATCGCCTCACAATTTTGCGCTTAAATGACCAACACTATCAATTTAAAGAAGGCGTATCTTTCTTTTCGGAATCCCAGATGCTGCAACAAATTGAACAAAATAGTGTCCGCCAAAGTTGGAACAATCTCCAGACCCAGTTAGCGCAACACCTGAGTCACGCCACAAAATGCGACGATTTTAAAAGTTTTGCGACCCATGCGGCGGATTTCCCCGAACTCATTCGTAAAATTGATGCGCAAACCCATCTATTTCGCCAAGAAGAACACAAAGAAACCCACTGGGATCCAGCCTGGCAGCTCTACAGTGCGATCGCCTTTGCTAAAGCAGCTCAAGAACAAGCCGAACTGAGTGCAGAAACCAATTAAAGGTTTCAAGTACCGCTAACTTTTTGAGTTTTATCACAATAAAAAAGGAGGCCGAAGCCTCCCCTCATTCACAGATTTAACTGTTCTCGTAAATTTTGTGATTACTTAGTTTCAGAAAATTCCGCGTCGATCACATCATCGCCACCGTCATCATCACTGGAACCGCCGGGAGCCGATCCACCGGGAGCACCACCAGCTGCTGCATTAGGGTCAAAACCCGCCGCAGAAGGATCGCCACCAGCTTCTTGATAGATGTTGCTACCGATTGTGTAGAGCAACTGTTGGAGTTCAGGCATGATTGTAGAAATCTTCTCATCATCTTCCTGAGCGACAGCCTCTTTGAGATTTTT
Source organism: [Limnothrix rosea] IAM M-220 (assembly GCF_001904615.1). NCBI lineage: Bacteria > Bacillati > Cyanobacteriota > Cyanophyceae > Chroococcales > Geminocystaceae > Picosynechococcus > [Limnothrix rosea] IAM M-220. The sequence goes on along the minus strand of NZ_MRBY01000045.1, from coordinate 17,476 downwards.
GATCATCTCATCAGCCTTGCTCTTGTCATCAGCGGGAACCTTATCGCCAAGCTCTTCGAGTTGCTTCTCAGCTTGATACACAAGGGAATCAGCCTGGTTCTTACGGTCGATCTTTTCACGACGTTCCTTATCAGCAGAAGCATTTGCCTCAGCTTCCTGAACCATACGATCTACCTCATCATCCGGCAAAGTAGAAGCCCCAGTAATGCTAATGGACTGTTCTTTGCCAGTGCCCTTATCCTTCGCAGTTACGTTGAGGATACCGTTAGCATCGATATCGAAAGTAACTTCGATTTGGGGTACGCCACGGGGAGCCGGGGGAATACCGTCGAGACGGAAGGTTCCAAGACTTTTGTTGTCCTTGGACATTTCACGCTCACCCTGTAGAACATGAATTTCTACATTGGTCTGACCATCAACAGCAGTAGAGAACACCTCAGACTTCTTCGTCGGAATCGTGGTGTTTCTAGGGATAATCTTGGTCATTACGCCACCGAGAGTTTCCACACCAAGGGAAAGGGGCGTAACGTCGAGGAGAAGAATGTCCTTAACTTCACCAGCCAGTACACCACCTTGAATTGCAGCACCGATCGCCACAACTTCGTCGGGGTTTACCGTTTGGTTCGGCTTCTTACCGAGAACGCGTTCTACAACATCCTGAACCGCAGGAATACGAGTAGAACCACCAACAAGTACAACTTCATCAATTGCAGACTTATCGAGCTTCGCATCGCGAATCGCATTTTGGACAGGAATGGCACACCGATCAATTAGATCAGAACAAATCTCTTCAAACTTCGCACGAGTCAAGCTAGTGTCGAGGTGCTTAGGACCATCTTGGGTGGCAGTGATGAAAGGCAGGTTGATGTCTGCTTGAGTGACGTTGGAAAGCTCGATCTTGGCCTTTTCGGCGGCTTCAGTCAAACGCTGGAGAGCTTGCTTATCCTTACGGAGGTCAATACCTTCAGTCTTCTCGAAACCTTCAGCGAGGAAGTCCACGATCTTCTTATCGAAGTCGTCACCACCAAGGTGGGTGTCACCAGAAGTTGATAACACTTCAAATACACCGTCACCAACTTCAAGGATAGAAACGTCGAACGTACCACCACCAAGGTCAAAGACAAGAATCGTTTCGTTACTCTTCTTATCAAGGCCGTAGGCAAGGGATGCTGCTGTAGGTTCGTTAATAATCCGAAGGACTTCTACACCAGCAATTTTGCCTGCGTCTTTGGTTGCTTGACGTTGGGAGTCATTAAAGTAGGCTGGTACGGTAATAACAGCCTGGGTGACGGTTTCACCGAGGTAAGTACTCGCATCGTCAATTAATTTACGGAGTACTTGTGCTGCAATTTCTTCTGGCGCAAACTTTTTATCTTTAGCGGGGCAGTCAATTTTGACGTTACCATTACTATCTTTTTCGACAGTGTAAGCAACTTCCGTGGATTCGTTGCTAACTTCACTGTGTTTGCGACCGATAAAACGCTTTACGGAGTAGAAAGTATTGCCAGGGTTCATCACGGCTTGACGCTTAGCGATTTGCCCTACGAGCAAGTCTCCGTTTTTTGCGTAGGCAACAACAGAAGGAGTAGTTCTGAAGCCTTCCGCATTGGCAATAACGGTGGGCTTACCACCTTCCATTACTGAAACGCAGGAGTTTGTAGTTCCTAGGTCAATACCGACAACTTTTCCCATGGCAGTGTGACTCCAAAGATGAGCTATTTAACAAAAATGATGTTCGAAAAATTAAAGACAAAATTCACAGTGAGTGAACTTGTTTTTTTGAGTTACATCTATAGTGCGCTTTGACCTACTGGTTTTAGTAGTGTAGGTTCCCGAACCTCTGGGGACGGTTTAGGGTGAATTCTGGGGCAAAGGGGCGATCGCCATTCATTGACGATTAACGGTGAGCGAAAGTCTTAAAGGTTTTTTGCCCTCTGACTTTGTTGACGGGAGACAGCGCCAAACAATCCAAAAATTGCCGGCAATACTACGCGTAGTAGCCTCCGTTGTGCCCGATGGCTACTTTAAAAATATCAAATAATATTCCCGCGATAATGTCGTTGTAGCATTCCATCGCCAAACCTTCCAAGAACCCACGACCATCGGCCTGACCTGGGGGGGAATCGTTATGGAAATCCGCGGCATAGTGCCAGCTATTGTGGACAGTAATCACAAAACTAGGTTTTTGACTTGCTTTGATTACAGTTATTTATTTACAAGGCACATTTGACCACTGTTTCAACACCAACCCATTAAGAAGGCGATCGCCCCATCAGTAGTAAGTCTCTACAGGGCGATCGCCTTTTTCATTTTGTTCGTTGTGCGCTTATCGGCAGAACATGAATTTTAAGAATTAGCAAGATCGACATTTTTTTTACGAGCAGCAGCACCAAACATGCCTAAAATCGCAGGGACAATAGCCGCTGGCGTTGGTACTTCAGTCGTGTCACCAGTAGAAGCATCATAATGACCACCAACAATGTCGTTATTACATTCTATCGCCAAGTGATACAGCGCTTTACCAGCCGGGAGCAAGCCTTTATCAAAGGAGAAGGCGATTAGCTCAGAACCAACATTGCCAAAAAAGTTAAAGTCTAATCCAAGGCCACTCAAGTCAGACAAAAACTCAATATCACCAACTCTTGTACCGGATGCAATCGAGTTTACAGGCGAAGTTTCTAGATCGAAATAGGAACCATCATTAACCAAATCCCCCATGGTGGGCATAGCGCCTTTACCAGAGACATAGTTGTTATATTCCTGCAGCGTACTCCAGCCAGCATTAGAGCTAGCCACAGAAGTTGCGGTCACGTTACTGTAAACGCCCGCTTGCATAGTTGTTGAGCCGTTAATGACAGAGTCATTGTTGGTTGCGAAGTGAATACCAAATAATTCACCATTTGCTTGGTCTAAACTTTCGCCTGTGAAATTAATCAAAATGTCGCCAAAGTCAACTCTCTTATCGACACTTGCGGCATTCCAAAAAGCGCCATCTTCCAAATCAAGATTTGAATTAATAGCAAAGATGACTTTTTCTCCTACTACTTTGTAGGCTGAGCCATAAATCTCGAAAAGGCCACTACCATCATTTTTGAAAGGAGTAGAGTCATTTTTTGCATCAATGGAATAGTTCCAGCCATTGTGGACAACAAAAGCATCAGCTGGTTTAACATCAGCCAATAAAGTTGTTGCTAAAACCCCTGCCGTAACTAAACCAAATCCTAATATTTTTTGCGTGTTCATTTGTTACTTGACCATCTAATTTATTGTTGTTGTCTGGTAGTAAGACAGCCTGATGTGTGTCGTGAAGATAACAAGACTATAACTGGCTAGAAACTGCACTACATCAGTAATTCGACTGAGTTTTTCAGGGGTTCACACAAGCTTTATTTTTTATTTTTTTAGATGGCCTTACTGGTGTTTGCTTTTTACAAAGCGTCGGTTTTAATACGTAGTTGGGATTGTTTTTTGTCAGAAAAAAGAGTTTGTACTTAGGTGAAATGATACTTTTGGGAGAGCTGTGTCGGTAAATGGTGTTTTTGTTTTTTCTTTGGCTACAGGCTTATTAGTCAATGATGAGATAGCACAAGGAGATATTGGGTCGCTGTTGCACTCGTACTTTCATTCGTTTTTAGCTTTATTGTCAGTTTTAGACTGTTGCCGTTTTTTCAAGACTTTAAAGGCTTCGTCACGCATTTTTTGGTGCATGGGTAGGCGGCGATCGCCGCGTTTTTTTGCCAGCTCTTCGTAGATAAATTGGTCGCTAAAGCCGACTTCGGCAGCATCTTCTTTGCTACAGCCATAATAAATACGGTCTAGACTAGACCAATAAATAGCGCCGATGCACATCGGGCAAGGCTCACAACTGGTATACAGCTCACAGCCACTCAGGTCGGTGGTGTCTAGAACTTGGCAGGCTTTTCGAATTGCCATTATTTCTGCGTGGGCAGAGGGGTCATTATTCTGTGTGACTTGGTTAGAAGCGGTCGCAATTATTTTGCTGTCTTTGACGATAACAGCACCAAATGGCTCGCAACCGTTTTCGCTGTTTTCGCGGGATCTGGCGATCGCCTGTGCCATCGGCTCGGTTGCCGCCATATTTGAGAGGTCGATAGGTTTAGTTGAAGTCATAATTTAAATATCGAAAAAAATATCGAAAATGGGCTCAAAACAATCGGTGATAATTAGGCAATAGTCACTTCATCGGATAGGTAGACATCCTGAATGAGATGAAATAGTTCAATGCCTTCTGCCATAGAACGTTGGAAAGTTTTGCGACCGGAAATGAGACCACAACCACCCGCACGTTTGTTGATGACGGCGGTACGGATGGCCTGCACAAAATCATTGTCACCAGAAGCACCGCCAGAATTGATCAGACCCGCCCGCCCGGCATAGCAATTTAAGACTTGGTAGCGGGTCAAATCAACGGGGTGATCGCTACTCAGTTCGTCGTACACTCGACTGTTGGTTTTGCCATATTTTTCGCCTGTGGCTTTGGCGATCGCCGGAAAGCCACCGTTTGTTTCAGGGAGTTTTTGTTTAATGATGTCGGCTTCGAGGGTAACGCCCATGTGGTTCGCTTGACCAGTCAAATCTGCCGCCAAATGATAGTCTTTGTCCTGCTTAAACACGCTATTGCGCAAATAGCACCACAAAATTGTCGCCATTCCCAGTTCGTGGGCGCGGGCAAAGGCTTTGCTAATTTCTTGAATTTGTCGCGGTGATTCCGGCGAGCCAAAATAAATCGTTGCGCCGACGGCTACAGCACCAAGATTCCAAGCCTGCTCCACACTGGCAAACATAATTTCGTCGTAGCCATTGGGATAAGTCAACAGTTCATTGTGATTGAGCTTCACGATAAACGGGATACGGTGGGCATATTTACGGGACATCATGCCCAAAACGCCTAGGGTTGTTGCCACGCCGTTACACCCGCCTTCTACTGCTAAACGAAGAATATTATCCGGGTCAAAATAAATGGGGTTCGGGGCAAAGGAAGCCGCGCCGGAATGTTCGATACCTTGGTCAACAGGCAAAATTGACAGATATCCTGTATTGGCTAAACGCCCTGTGCCAAACAGTTGCTGCAATGACCGTAAAACCTGAGGGCGGCGATCGCTCTTGCTGTAGACCCGTTCAACGATATCGCCACCGGGTAGGGTCAACAAATTTTGGCTAACTTTCGCTTTGTAATCTAAAAGATATTCTGCTTCATCCCCCAGCCACGCTGCCATTGATTTTGTGGAGGAAAGTGTCGTACTCATAAAGTCCCATACATGTATCACCTTATTTGTTTTAACAATATGAAGCGTGTAAAACGTCTATCAGACAAAGGATTTCAGGATCAGCGCATAGTTTGAAATTACCTGTTCTAAATCAAGCTTGGGCATCATTTAACCTGAGTGCGGTTTAAGGTGGGTCTGGAATGATGACGCAGCGGAGGGGAGAGCGGGTGATGGAGGGATTTTTTCTGAGAATAATCGCAGATGTCAAAAAACAGTGGACTTTAGCTTACTCACCGTGTCGCCCTTTCCCTATGTCCCCGTGTCTTTTCTCATGGGAAATTGCGGCGATCGCCCCATTACCTTTTCGCTGCTAAACTGCTCACAGATTTTTCTGGTTTTACCTTTTCTGGCGTAACAAAATTATGGCTTTACAAATTTATGGCATTCCCAACTGTGGCACTTGCAAAAAAGCATTACTCTGGCTCGACAATAATGGCGCTGAGTACGAATTCATTAATACAAAAGAACAGCCTCCCACTAAAGAAATGATTACGGCATGGGTTAATGAACTGACGGCAAAACCAATGCGTAATACTTCGGGGAAATCCTATCGGGCGATCGCCGACGAGAAAAAAACATGGACAGACGCACAATGGATTGATGCTTTCGCTGATGATGTGATGCTCCTCAAACGCCCGCTGTTTGTGAAAGATGGCAAAGCGGTTCTCGTTGGCTTCCGAGCAAAGGAAGAAGTGTTACAAAGTACCTTGCTCTAGGAATCTGCTTTTACAATCGAGGTATGTGATATCGAGAGGATTTACTATGACTGCGGAGACTGAAATTCCCACTCCAGACCACGAAACCCGCAATCCGCCTTGGGGAAAAGTCACTGTCCTCGAAGAAGGCGATCGCTATCGTATTAACCGCATAGAAGTAAAACCGGGTCAACACATTAGTACCCAAATGCACTACCACCGTAGTGAGCACTGGGTCGTGGTTTCCGGTACTGCTCGCGTCATTTGCAATGACAAAGAAACGATGCTGACTTCTAAGCAATCAACCTATGTACCGATGAACACTCGCCACCGTGTCGAAAATCCCGGCACGATTGATTTAGTCATAATCGAAATTCAAAATGGTGAATTTTTGGGTGACGAGGACATTATTCGCTTTGATGATAATGGGGTGATGCTCCCGAAAAAATAAGTTGGGATCTTCCGGATCGCTCCGGGGGCTCTAGGTACTAATAGTTGGTAGATGCACCCTGATTGATATCCTCGGCTAAATAGTCTCGGCTGAGGATTTTTTTTTGCAAATTTTTAGGTAATTGTAGCGTTCTGAAAGTTAACCGATATGCTTAGTGGTTGTATGTCACAGGGTTACCGCGCTTCATGGGTAATGTTAATCAAGGACTGGCTTTAGTTTCTCCTAATCTTTCACTGGCAGATTTGCCTTTATCTCGCCGCGCTAAGTTGGGTATTCTGGCCTCTGGCAGTGGTAGTAATTATGAGGCGATCGCCGCCGCGATTCAATCTGGAGAACTCAATGCGGAGATTCCCATTTTGGTTTACAACAATCCCAAGGCGAAGGTTCTGGAGCGTGCGGCAAAATTTGGCACTAAAACCAAACTCCTCAATCACCGTGAATTTGACTCGCGCGAAGCCCTAGACGAAGCAATTTTGGCTTGTTTCCGTGAGCACGGCGTGGAATGGGTGATTATGGCGGGTTGGATGCGCATCGTCACTGAGGTTTTGTTGAAGGGTTACGAAGACCGCATTTTAAATATTCATCCGAGCATTTTGCCGAGCTTTAAGGGGATTCGGGCCATCGAGCAGGCTCTCGCTGCTAATGTGAAAGTGACGGGCTGTTCGGTGCATTTTGCCAGTCTTGAGGTGGATAGCGGCAAAGTTTTGATGCAGGCGGTTGTGCCAATTTTCCCTGATGATACGGTGGAAACGCTCCATGCTCGTATTCAAATCCAAGAACATCGCATCTTCCCGCCGGCGATCGCCCTTGCAATTCGCAACAGTGAACAGTNGAACAGTGAACAGTGAACAGTGAACAGTGAACAGTGAACAGTGAACAGTGAACAGGTATCAGTTATCAGGTATCGGGTGTAGGGTAGGGATTGGGCATGATATTGAGGGAAAATATTGATGGTTAATTTAGTGGACAGGTTTAAGGGCAAGTTGATTATTTCTTGTCAGGCTCCGGCAGATTCTCCTCTGCATCAACCGGAAATGATCGCGGCGATCGCCCAAGCTTGTGTGAATCAAGGGGCTGTGGCGGTGAGAATTGATAGTCCCGCCCACATTGAAGCTGTCCGAAATTTACTGCCGGATATTCCGATTATTGGTCTCTGGAAACGGATGTACGAAGGCTCAGATGTTTATATTACGCCGCAGTTTTCTGATGCTTTAGCTGTGGTTGAAGCGGGAGCTGATATTGTGGCGATTGATGCGACAGCGCGTCCTCGACAGGGTGGTGAAAATTTGGCGGACATCGTTCGCGGGATTCACGAGCAAACGGGTAAGCTGGTGATGGCGGATTTGGATACCTATGAAAATGCGGTGTTGGCGGCAAAAGCGGGCGCTGATATTCTCGGTACGACCCTCTATGGCTACACGGGCGAAACTGGAAATCTTACGCCACCGGGCTTTGATTTACTGGCAAAGTTTGTACAAGATTTTGATTTACCCATCATTTGTGAAGGGGGCATTGGCTCACCGGGAATGATGCTGAAAGCGTTTGAAATTGGTGCAGACAGCGTGGTGGTTGGGACTGCCATTACAGGGGTTGATCTCCTCGCCCAAAAATTCATCCAAGCACTTTAGGCGATCGCCCCCATTATCCCCCAGCAATTCTAGCGGCGTTGCCAACGATTAAGATACTTTTCCCCAATATTAGCCACGGAACGATCAAGGGCAGCTTGCACTTCCAGCTCTTTTAAACGCGCAGTTTGGGCATCATACCGACGTTGGAGCGCTTCGCATTGGGCTTCAAAAGGCGCGAATGCCTCAATTTGTGTCTGCAACTGACGCACTAAATCTTGACTAACGGTGAGTTGGGCATTGATTTTAGTGAGTTCAGCAATTTTCTGCTCAAGGGCGACCTGCTGCTGGGTAGAGTTTTGCAGCTGTGTTGTAAGTAAAGTTTTGGCTTTTTCTGAATTGTTGAGTTGCGCTTCTAACTGCTGCTTTTGGGAGGCAACGGTTGTTGATTGTGCCATTGCTTGTTGGTGTTGTCCTTGGGCTTCTCGTAATTGTCTTTGCAGGCGATCGCCATGGGCTTTCACTTCTGCCAACTGTGCTTTGACTTGCTCCAATTGTTGCACTTCATTTTTCTGCTGGGCAATTTCCTTAGCCAAACTAGACACACGAGCATACTGCTCTTCCAGTTGTTTTTCTAAGGTTTGATTCTTCGTCTGATTCGCTCGAACTTGGGTATCTTTCTGCTCAAACTCTTGCCTTAACGCCGCCAAATTTTTATCCTTCGCGGCAATCATCTCATTCAGGCGCACCGCGTTAGTCTCCGTTTCTTTAACGGTGCTTCGGAGCTCGGCAATGACTGCATCCTTTGCCTCAATCTGACGCTGGAGATCCAATACCCGCCGCTCTAGATTTGACTTTGCCGACTGCAATTCTTTGAGGACATCCGGCGAAATATCGGCTTTAGTCGACGAGCGGTCTTTTGATTCATCCCATTCATTTTTTAGTGTCAGGATCTCTGCTTGGGTTGTTTTAAGCTGTTGATTTAGATTCGCAATTTCTTTCTCTTTCGCCGCTAGTTCTAACGATTCTTTCGCCACAGGTTTAGATGCATTTTCATTACGGCTAGGGGCTACCTTCAGAGTCGATGGAGAATTTGATTTTTCTGTTGATAAAGTAGCAATTTGTTTCGCCTGCTCTTCAATTTTAGCCCGGAGCTTTTTAATTTCTTCGAGATGGGAATTATCTGGGTTCGGTGCTTCTGCTTGCATCGCTTGTGCCCCATTCTCCACGACAGCAATGGTCATTTTTTGTGGGTTTGCCGTTTCATCTTCAATGGTGAATGCAAGGCTTTTTTCTGGCTCCACTGTGGCGATCGCCACCTTACCAGACATGACACTCTCCACAAATGCAGAACGCGAGTAACCTGCTTTTTGGGACATTTCAGCAAGGCGTTCACGGGCTTGAGACGACAGGGACAGAGTTAAAGCAGTTTTACCTGTAGTCTTACGCTTTTTCTTCGCCATGTTGTTGCCTCAAAATTATCTCGAATCTCTAACTATAAAATACGAATCAAAGGCATGTAAAGTCATTAAGGCATTCACAATACTTCACGAAAGGCCGCGCTAACTGCACAATATAAATATCTTGGAAATAATATTATTTATAATATTTTTATCGATTAAGGTAATGGCCAGCCAAGTTTTGTGGACTGCTGATAAATTTTCTTTAATGTATTAATATCGGCTTCGCTAATGCCATAATTTTCTGCTGTTTGGTGTACGAATAAAGCATCTTTTGAATTATTACTGTGTCCCCAAATTCCTAGGGCATGGCCAAACTCATGGCGGGCTGTATTTAGGGTGGCGATCGCCCGCTGATGGGGACTAAGATAAATTGTCATTCGATGGCGCACATGCTGTTGTTCGTCGAGATAAAATCGGTAACGGGTTTCTGCATTACGGCCAAAGGAATAGTCTCGCTCACCGGTTTCAGCATTAACGGTTATTTGGAGTGGCGGCGACTCCCGAAGGATGACAATATCAGCATTTTCTTGATCACTAGTTTTTTGGATAGGTAGATAAACTGACCATGCGGCGATCGCCTGTTGTACGGCATTTTGCCATTTCGTTTGCTGCTGTACTTGGTTGGGAGAAAGATAAGGTTCAAGCTCTGGGTAAAACACCGTCACCGGAAACTCAGACCAAATGAGATAACCAAGGGGAGAAGCTTTGATTTCTGTAAAATAATCGCGCGTGTCCTTTGACGCTGGCTGCCATTGCTCTAAAGTTCCCGGCAATGGATGGGTGGCTAATGCAGGTAAGCCATCGGCTAAAGATAAGGGTACTTGACCCACAGGAATAATATTGAGACATAAGGCGATCGCCCCGCCCCATAATAATCCCAAACAAAAACGCCACCAAATTCGGTAGCGTCGCCAAGCATAACAAAAAAGTTGCATATTCTTATTTACGGACAGTGAGCAAATTACTGACCCGTAATGGGTGGTGCTGTGACAACAGGCGTTAACCAGCCCGCACTAAAAACAACCGTGAGGCTAATGAACGTAATAAATAAGACCCAAGTGGCGCGATTTAGTGCCGTCTCTGCACTTTTTGTACTGGTAAACATTTGGGCTTGACCACCGATACCACCAAGACCATCGCCCTTGGGACTATGGAGAAGCACCAATAAAATGAGGCCGATCGCCGACGCCGTCCAAATAACTTGTAAAACAGTTTCAAGCATAAAAATTACGTTAAAAAAATAATAGAAATCTCAAATAGATCCTTAGGATAACCGATCTAGCTACGGCTTGAAACCGCATAGGGCGCTGTAACAATCAAAGATTCCCCTGTCATTTCTTCCGGCTTATCAATGCCAAGAATTTCGAGGATAGTTGGCGCGACATCAGCAAGACAACCGTCAGGACGTAACTGTACATCCCCACCATGGCCGGCAATTTTACGCTGTTCGCCTTCAATGAGCATGAAAGGGACAGGATTTGTCGTGTGGGCTGTCCAAGATTTTCCATTCTCATCAGCCATGTACTCGGCATTCCCATGATCCGCCGTAATGAGTGCAGTCCCACCAGCTTTGTTGATCGCTTCCACGAGACGCCCCAGACAATCATCGACAACCTCAACTGCTTGGGCAGCAGCCTCTAATTTTCCGGTATGGCCAACCATATCAGGGTTCGCATAGTTAATGACGATCATGCTGTAAATGCCCTTGGCGATCGCCGCACAGGCCGCATCAGTAACCGCCTGGGCAGACATTTCAGGTTTTTGATCGTAAGTTGCTACCTGGGGACTAGAAATCAGCTCACGATCCTCCCCTTCAAAAGCAACCTCTAAGCCACCATTAAAGAAATAGGTCACATGGGGATACTTTTCCGTTTCAGCGGTGCGGAACTGCTTCAGACCATTGTCTGCAATCACTTCACCCAAAATCTTCGTCAAGTTTTGAGGAGGAAAAGCAACCTTCACATCGAGGTTGGCATCATATTGCGTGAACGTGAGGAAGTTTAAATCCGGAATTTGCTCCCGCTCAAACCCATCAAAACTATCTTGGACAAAGGCATAGGACAACTGGCGGGCACGATCAGGACGGAAATTATAGAAAATCACGCCATCGCCAGCTTCAATGGCGCTTTCCGTTAGACGTACAGGAGGAATAAATTCATCGGTGACGTTTTCGTCATAGTGCGCCTGCAAGATTTCTGCAAAGGGACGTTGATCCACTGCGCCGACACCGGTCATCACATCATAGGCTTGCTTAACACGATCCCAGCGGCGATCGCGATCCATCGCAAAATAACGACCACTGAGGGTAGAAATTTCGCCCACACCAAACTTGTCAATATGTTCTTGGATTTTCGTTAAATAATTAATGCCTTCTGTCGTATTCGTATCACGCCCATCGGTCACTGCATGGATGCAGACATCGCTAATACCGTTAACCTTTGCCAAATCAAGAAGACCGAGGAGATGATTCAGGTGGGAGTGGACACCGCCATCGGAACACAAACCAATCAGATGAAGCTTTTTCCCTTGATCACGAACGGACTGACAAACATTGACGAGGGTTTCGTTGTGGAGAAAAGACCCATCTTCAATGGCATCGGAAATTCGGACTAATTCTTGGGGGACAACCCTACCAGCCCCTAGGTTTAAATGGCCAACCTCAGAATTACCCATTTGCCCATCTGGCAAACCCACTCGCTTACCTGAGGTATGGATCAGCGTGGCAGGGTATGTTTGAAAAAAAGCGTTTACATTCGGAGTTTTGGCTGCTGCAATAGCATTCGCTTGGGTTTCTTCGCGATAGCCCCAGCCGTCTAATATTACGAGCACCACTGGGGATATAGGTGCATGCGCCATGATGAAATCTTTCCTTTTTTGGGTGGGTACGGGAGAATGCAAGTCGATAATAGCATTTTCTGTAATTTACGCTATATTTCGGCAAAATTAATGATGTTTTAATGATGATTTTGTCAGTGTTCTATGAAACTATCGTCTTTTTTTGAAAAGAACGAGGCAGGTCATGAGTCCACCGAGGGGGAAAATCACTGGGGCGAGCCATGATACTAAATCGACTTGAAATGTCGTTAATTGTAGGCGACGATTTTGGGGCGATCGCGGCCGAATTGCTAAGGAAACATCACGATTTTGATCAAGCCAATTCATGGTATTGAGCAAGATATCGCCGTTAGCATATTGAATAAAGCCATTATTCGCGGCGAGGGTTGTATTCCCAATCACGACTAAACGGGTTTTTGGGAGTTCGGGGTCTGGTTGTACTTGGGATTCGAGGGCAATGCCAAAGTCCACAGGCCCCCGCAAATCGGTGGCGGGGTCAAAGGTGGCATCGGGGCTGGGTAAATTACTCTCCGCCCAAGTCCGCTCATCACTGAATAGAAAACTATTGGCATCAATCCCTTCTACAGTTTTGATGCTTACGGGACGCACAAATTGATAGAGAGAAATATTGTCTTCTAGATCTCTGGTGATGGGATGGTTGCCATAGTTCGTGACGAGCACAGTGGTATTGCCGTAGCCTAGCTGTTCTGAGCGGCGATCGCCATCAATTAAAATCCGTTGGTCTAGGGTAATGCCCCATTCTTCCCACAGTTGTGTCAGTTTCGGATCGGTGTTGGGGTCTAACAGAATGAGTAAACTTTTTTGTTGTTCAAGAAATTCTTGGAGCAATTCGACTTCGCCGGGGAGTAAAGCGGCTTGGGGCGCAATGACGGCAATGATGTCGCCATCGGTGGGCAGGGTGGGCGTTTGAATAAGATTTAGTGGACTGACGCGATAACCTTGGGTTTCGAGGGCTTTGACCATCTGTACTAACCCCTTGGGAGAGTCGTCAATGGGGGGTTCGCCATGGCCTTGGAGTAAATAGAGGTGCGGTTGGCGATCGCTGGTAATTCTTAAAATGCTGTTTGTTAATTTGGCTTCGGTCAGGGATTCTTCAATAGCTAAAGTCTGCACAAACTGGGTGCGATCGCCGTATTCAAGATGGACTTCACCGCGATTTTGCACATTAAAACGACGAATGAGCCGCACATCAATGTCGGGATCGACAAATTGATACTGAACGCGGGGGTTGATGCGGCGGTAATTTTCGAGAAAAGGGGTAATATCGGCATCGTCGATTTCTTGAAATAGCCAAATTTTTAGTGGTTCGTCTAGTTTTTGCAGGGTTTCTCTGGTTTGGGAGGAGAGGGAATTGACTTGGGTTTCCGTGAGATCAAGGCGTACGGCAAATTGAGCGGCAATGCCATTGAGCGATAGCCAAATAAATAACACGGCGATCGCCGACAAAAAACCATTGGCCCCCAACTGAGTCGAACGCCGTGCCCAAAAAGCCGTTAGTCGAGCTTGGGTTTGATCTTGTAGGGCAATGCCGCAAATGAGCAGGGTTAAGCCGACCGTCATCACGCCGTAGGCCAGCAAAATATTACTTTGCACCGCCGTCAGCATCACCAAACTCGCAATGGCGATCGCCGCTCCACACCAAATTAGATAACGAGACCAATTCCCCATAAATCTGAGCTGAGTTTAAAAACCCTTACAACATAGTGATATCAAAGCTGTAGCTACACCCTAACGACTCCAGCACATCACACCGAAAGATTTCCAAAAAAATGCTAAAAATACACCTTCAACCAAGGAAACCATAGCAGCTTATCGCCGTGCAAACCGCAGGTATTCGATGGATTGGGCAGTTAAAACGACCCCCAAAACGATATAGCTCACAAATAAAACGAGACTGCTACTATCGACAATGCCCACCAAAAAATTGTTGTAATGGCGCAACAACGAAAGATGCCGAATGACCCCCCCCCAATAACCAGTCAGGCGATCGCCCAATAATTCTAAAAACCACAGGACAAGAACAAGGGAAAAGGTCATAATTGCCGCAATTAAAGCACTTTCCGTCAAGGACGAAATAAACATCCCCAGCGATAAAACCGCCGCCGCCAACAGTAAAACCCCAACATGCATCCAGAGAAAGGTCAGTAAAGGAACAGCCGGTTCAGCTGCCCCAATCACAATGATCTCCCACAGCACAATGGGGACAAGCAACACGGAGAAAAAGGAGACAACCCCCAATAGTTTACCCACAGCGACAGACCAGTTGGTCAGGGGCGAAGTCGCCAACAACTCTAACGTCCCCTGTTTGCGTTCTTCGGCATATAAACCCATGGAAAGTAAGGGCAAGAGAAATGAACTTAATGCGCCAATAACGCTCCAAAACAGTTGCAAAAATTCCGCCGCCACATCAATGGGAGGCAAGGGCAAACCCTGCTGTTCTCGCATTGCCACATCCATCACAATACTTTGTGGGCCAATGAGAAAATTTAAAAAGAAAATACCCGCCAGAAACCAAAATAAGGTGGCGAAAATATAAGAAACAGGGGAAAAAAAATATTGTTGTAGTTCCCGTCGCAATATTGCCAAAATATTATTTAAAATCATGTTCGCTCAGGGCGATCGCCCCACTGTTCAGGTTCAGAGAAGGTCGGATCTTCACGGGTAAGGGCAAGGAAAACATCCTCTAGGGAAGAACGAGTCCGCCGCATTTCGTACAGTCCCATGCCAGCACTAACCACGATCGATGCTAAATCCCGCCCCGGTTCATAGTTCGCCGCAATACTAATGTCTAAACTGGCGCGGCGATCGCCTAATATTGCTGTTTTAATGGCCATTACCCCCGGCACAACCGCCAACAAAGGTCTGAGCTGTTCTGGATTACCATCAATCTCTAGATAGTAGCCACCATCGCCACTGACCATTGCCCGTAAATTGTCCGGTGTATCTGTCGCCACCAAATGACCTTGGTTAATCATCACCACCCGTGAACAGGTCATACTCACTTCCGACAATAGGTGAGTCGATAGTAATACCGTGCGATCGCCAGCCAACGATTTAATGAGGTTTCGCATCTCAATGAGCTGGGCGGGATCTAAACCAATGGTCGGCTCATCGAGAATAATGACCGGAGGTTCGTGGACAATGGCTTGGGCAATGCCCACCCGCTGCCGAAAGCCCCGCGACAACTTACGAATTACCATAGAGCGCTGTGCTTCCAGTTGACAGATGTCTATGGCAATATCAACCTTTTCGGGGCGATCGCCAGCACTAACCCCTTTAATTTGCGCAACAAAATCTAGAAACCCTTCTACCGTCATTTCCGGATACAAAGGTAATTTTTCCGGTAAATAACCAATATTTTGTCGTACGGCTAAAGATTCATCATGAACATCATGACCGGCAATTTTTGCCGTACCAGAGGTCGCGGGCAGATAGGCCGACAAAATCCGCATTGTCGTGGTTTTTCCGGCACCATTAGGCCCCAAAAAACCAACAATTTCCCCCGCGTCAACCTTAAAACTCAAATCGGCGATCGCCGGCGTAGAGCCATACATTTTGCTCAGTTGCTCGACTTCAATCATAGACATTCCTAACAATGGTTAACCGAGATCACACCCAACAGCTCCATGGCACAACCCTAGCAACCGATGCAATTCGTGTCTATAAAATCAGTAGATTAGGCGATCGCCTTAATTTAATAACCCTTGCTGCACACCAAATACCGTGTCACAAAAAAACCCACACAAAACATCAAGCATCACGGTCAACAAAATCCTCTGTTTCCTCAGGCGATTCAATTTCTTCCTTAAAGCCGCGTAAAGTTTTACCGAGAGCACTACCCACTTCAGGAATTCGCTTCGACCCAAAGATGAGAACAACAACACCAAGAATCACCAAGACCTCTGGCCAACCCAAACCAAACATATTGCACTCTCACAATAAAGTTAATTTATGGA
Source organism: [Limnothrix rosea] IAM M-220 (assembly GCF_001904615.1). Lineage (NCBI taxonomy): Bacteria > Bacillati > Cyanobacteriota > Cyanophyceae > Chroococcales > Geminocystaceae > Picosynechococcus > [Limnothrix rosea] IAM M-220. The sequence continues at coordinate 1,202 of NZ_MRBY01000045.1, read as the reverse complement.
ACAATATATAAGTATTTGATCCTGTCTCAGTATATCTTTAAAGCTATCTTTACCCCGTTTGGCACGACTCACCCCTGTGAGATGCTCCAGTAGCGGTAGTTTGCCACTTTCCTTAGCCAACACTTTAGTATGATCTCTAGCCACCCTTCGCCTGTAAAGTCAGTGTTTTATCCCCTCATACAGCAGTTGGCAGATGTGATCACAACATCATGGCATCGTTATCTAGATTTAGAGCCCTTTGTGTTACCAGAGGGTCTCGGCTACATCGAAGGCAAACTAGAGGGAGAACGCCTCGTCATTGAAAATACCTGTTACCAAAGCCAACATTTCCGCAAAATGCACCTAGAAATGGCCAAAGTTGGTAAAAATCTCGACATTCTCCACTGTGTGATGTTTCCGCGCTCTAAGTATGCGCTGCCGATGTTTGGCTGTGATATTGTAGCTGGGCCACGGGGGATCAGTGCGGCGATCGTTGACTTATCTCCGACCACTGCCGACAGAACATTATCACCCCAGTACAAAGCATTATTAGAACAAAACAAAGACAACTTTATCTTTTCAGAACCCCGTGTTTTACCAGAATGGGGCTATATTTTCTCGGAGTATTGCCTCTTTGTACGTCCCACCACTGCCCAAGAAGAAGCATTATTTCTCGAACGCGTACGGGAATTTCTTGAAATCAATTGCCAACAAGCCCTGCAATTAGCTCCCCTTTCCGCAGAAAAACAGCAGATTCATCTAGAAGGGCAAAAAAATTACTGCTCAGAGCAGCAGCAAAATGATAAGACCCGCCGTGTACTCGAAAAAGCCTTTGATAAGCAGTGGGCAGATCGCTATATCAGCCAAGTTTTATTTGATGTCCCTTCTTAAAAAAATCTAGGTTTGGGTTAGGTAAAACCTTGCCATCATGACATGGTGAAGAGGAGAGAGGGAGATGGGGAGATCGCTTCAGCCCACAAATTTTGGTGAGAATAGTACGAACTGCTGGGTCTCCGTCTTCCTTTTCCTAAGGTTTTTAGATGCAATCCTTAATTTAATCTGGATATTACAAAGGTACTTTTTTTAATCCTACGACTTCAAACAGCGATCGCCGATCGCCTAGAAGGGCCATAAACTTTCGAGCAACCCACCATCGCCCAGGACATAGCTAACGTCAGTTATGGATAAGAATGTAGCCAAAATTCTTTAGAGAAAAGGAGACA
>NZ_MRBY01000044.1 GCF_001904615.1 [Limnothrix rosea] IAM M-220 | reverse complement strand
TTCCTCTTTTCCTTGTCCTCTATTCGACCCTGTTCAACTTTTGTCCTGTACTTAGGGACTTTAGATAAGACTATAGTGACTTTGGTGTCATATATTCCCAAATTGGTTGTTTCTTTTGTATATCAGAGGATAAATAATATGCGACCATATAAAAATACTTAAAAAAATACCAACTGTTAGATCTTAACTTTTCAATATTGATTTTTTGCCAGTATTATAAATTACACAAGTCTCGTTAAATCTCTCTCAATTGATTAGTTTTTTTTATAGCTACAGATGTCAAAACCCAAGATTTGTATTATTTCATTTTCTGACTTGACTATAGATGCACGTGTTAATCGTCAAACTAAGGCAGCTATACCTATGGGAAGTGTAACTTCTCTAGCATTTACAAAGTCACCGATACGGAACATTAAATCTATAATTTTGGAACAAAAAAAAAATATTTTACAGAAGATTTTCTTTCTTTTGTCGTTGTTAGTTCATCATTACGAGGAATTTTACTGGTCTCAGTCAATTATCCAAGAATCTATTAGAAAGCTAGAGAATTGCGATTTTGATATTTTTGTTGCTAATGATCTAGATACTTTGCCATTAGCGATATATTTTGCTGGAAAATATAAATCAAAAGTGTTCTTTGATGCTCATGAATATGCGCCATTGGAATTTGACAATCGTTGGTATTGGAAATATTTACATCAACCTTTTCGCGAGCATCTTTGCAGGCAGTACTTAAAACAAGTGAATGTGATGACTACTGTATGTAATGGTATTGCCGAAAAATACAAAGAAGAATATCAGCTTCATCCTTATGTTATTCTCAATAGTCCTGAATATCAGGAAATCAAGTATCAACCTATTTCTAGCCAAAATAATATTCGGTTGATACATCATGGTAATGCGTCTCCAGACCGGAATCTCGAAAAAATGGTCGAAATTATGCCGGATCTGGAAACTCGTTTTGAGCTACATTTTATGTTGCTTGGAAACCCTAAGTACATACAAAAATTAAAAATATTGTCTAATAAAATTGCTCCTAACAGAGTGTTTTTTCATGCACCTGTGCAAACAACTATGATCTGTAGGACTTTGTCTCGATATGACTTGGGTGTTTATTTATTGGAACCTTTAGGGTTTAACTATACATATGCGATGCCAAATAAATTATTTGATTTTATAATGGCGGGCTTGTGTGTAGCGATCGCCCCTTCCCTTGAAATGAAGAAGATAGTTGAAGATTATCAATGTGGAGTAGTTGCAAAAGATTTTTCGCCTCAAAGTCTTGCCAAGGTAATTAATGCCCTTTCTATCGAAGAAATTAATGCAAAAAAAAGAGCTTCACTGGAAGCCGCAAAAGTTCTAAACGCTGAGATTGAGGGGCAAAAAATCCAAAAAATCCTAAAAGATTTACTCAAATCATAATTAAAAAAGCTTGAAATATTTTATATTTAGTACTTCGACATCTTAACAATTCTAAATAGAGAATATTTCACTATTTAAGTTTTTGTTTCCAGCCCTTTGTGAGCTTTTTCCAAAATTTCTACCACACCAACGCCATTCCAACCATCTGAACGCGGACGTTGGCGTGTCGCAAGACATTCTAAGAAATGTTCGCACTCTAGTTTAAGTGGTTCTGCTGCTGCAATTTTGACTGTTTCAGTTCCGTCATCTCTATTATTTAAGTCGCTATCAATTGTCTTGTTGTGAATGGTCACAGTTTGGGCAACTTCGTCGTAAACTAACATTTGTTTTTCTGCAAGGACAACTGTAGAGCGTTGAGATAATGGGTAATACCAAGATGTATGGATATGGGCAGATTGACCATTGGTGAATTTTAGATCTACATGGACGTTATCGGCGATATTTGCTTGCAGCATTGCATGACCACTGGATTGAACAGATTGTAGTTGCAGTTCGCTTGATGGGTTGCCCAATAAATCTAAAATTACGGAGACATCGTGGGGCGCAAATGACCACCAGACATTTTCTGTACTACGAACTTTGCCCAGTTTTACTCTTTGTGTGGATACATGAAAAACTTTTCCGGCTTTGCCCGTTGCTAAGTAATCATGCATCCAGGCGATCGCCGGCTGGTAGAGCAGTAAATGTCCAACCATCAAAACCAGATCTTGGCTATCCGCATACTCCGCAAGCTTCCGCGCTTCCGATGTTTTAAGAGTCATCGGTTTTTCAATAAACACATCCTTGCCAGACTGGAGAACCTGAAGCGCCAATGGATAGTGAGATGGCGCAGGAGTTGCCAAAACAACTGCATCAACATCCGTCGCTAAAGCAGAGGCAAGATCATCATAAATTTTCACCTCAGGAAAATCAGCCGCAACCTTTGCACGTAGAGCTGGATTCATTTCTGCGACACCAGCCAATGCACCAAGAGCATTAAAATTGCGCACAAGATTTTTGCCCCAATTGCCCGCACCAACCACAATGACTTTTTTCATAACTAATCTTGAGTAATATATCTATTCGAACTTATAAAAGAGTCACCTTTGCATGATCACAATCTAAATGACGAGTCACGCCGCGAGTATCAAGCACCGCTTTAGCCTGACTCACAAGATGCCCATAATCAATTTGGCTATGATCCGTCAAAATAATCACAACATCAGCGCTGGTAATCACTTCATCTGTCAAGGGAACAGACTGAAGCACTTGACTATGGAGTTCAATTTCAGGAACAAAAGAGTCATGATAAACAACCTTGGCATGGTCTTCTAGCAGACGATTAATCACATGAATAGCAGGAGATTCACGCCAATCACCAAGATTTTTTTTGTAAGCGACACCCATCACTAAAATCAAAGAGCGTGAAGGAGCTACTCCGACTCGGTTTAACACACGCCATGCTTTTTCTCGCACAAATTCCGGCATACGCCGATTGATTTCCCCTGCCAAAGCAATGAAACGAGTTTCAAAATCAAATTCTTTCGCCTTCCATTCCAAGTAATGAGGGTCAATGGGGATACAATGTCCACCAACACCGGGACCCGGATAGAACGGCATAATCCCGAAAGGCTTAGTATTCGCTGCATCTAAAACTTCCCAAACATCAAGCCCCATCCGGTCACAAAGGATGGCCAATTCATTGACAAGGGCAATATTCACTGCTCGAAACGTATTTTCAAATACTTTGACAAGTTCCGCCGCCTTAGCGCTGTTGACAGGCACAACATGATCAATTGTTTGTTCATAGAATAATTTTGCAATTTCTAAAGAACGAGGATCAGAAGCCCCAACCACTTTGTTTGTATTTTTCGTGGTGTACCGCAAATTGCCCGGATCAACTCGTTCGGGGGAATGGGCTAAAAAAAAGTCTTCCCCTTGCTTTAAGCCACTGACGTTTTCTAGTATTGGTCGCATCACCTCGTCAGTTGTGCCGGGATAAGTTGTAGACTCTAGGGTGATCAATTGACCTGCCCTCAAGTGTTCCCCCAGTTGTTGTGTGACCGACTCAATATAGCTGAGGTTGGGGGTGAGGTTCTTTGTGAGAGGTGTCGGTACGCAAATAACGATAGCGTCCATTTGCGGCACAAGATCATAACTACTGACAGCTTTAAGTTTGTTGTTATTAACAACCTCTGCCAATACTTCTGTTTTTACGTCAGGGATGTAACTATCAGCCGCATTTACTTGCTGGGCTCGTTGTACGTTTTGCTCAATGCCTAATACTGAATAACCAACTCGCGCTTTTTCAACGGCAAAAGGTAAACCAACATAACCGAGACCGACGACACCAACGAGAGCTGAACGGTCTTGAATTTTAGTTTGTAATCTTGCGAAATGGGATGATTTTTCTGCGCTCATAGACTTTTATATGTACATAATCCAGTAAAGTTTAAACACGCAATTGCTAAATAAGTCTATCAGTCTTTATCAAGGTATCCCATGTGTGGCCTCAGTGGAATTTGGAATCGTGAAAGAAACCCCGTCGAGCGATCGCTTTTAGATTCCTTTACTAATGTTGTCGCCCACCGAGGTCCAGATGACTCAGGTTATTACTTTGAAGATGATTTTGGCCTAGGTCTGGGACATCGTAGGCTATCGATTATTGATTTGTCATCAGCTGCTCATCAACCAATGTCTAGCCATGATCAACAGTGTTGGTTAGTCTACAATGGCGAAATTTATAATTACTTGGAATTAACGGCAGAACTGATCGAACTAGGTTGTCATTTTCGTAGTCATTCCGATACAGAAATGATTTTGGCAGCTTATCAGACATGGGGTTATGATTGTCTGAATCGTTTTAATGGCATGTTTGCTTTTTTATTGTGGGATCGGTCTAAACAAGTGCTTTGGGCTGCACGCGACCGTTTTGGGATTAAACCTCTCTATGTATTTGAGCGATCGCCAAATATGATCGCTTTTGCTTCAGAAATCAAGCAATTCACTGTACTACCCAGTTGGCAAGCGCAGTCAAATCCACAACGATGTTACGAATTTTTAGCCTACGGCATACTTGACCATACCAACGAGACCATGTTTCAAAATGTGTGGCAGTTACAGGGTGGTCAATATTTGACTCTCAACTGTAATCCGCAGGCACATGATTTCGGCAAGACTGTGGTTAAACAATGGTACGAGCTGCCCTCTTCTCCAACAGTCACCATGTCAATGGATGCGGCTCAGCAGCATTTCCGAGAACTTTTACAAGATTCTGTTAGGTTACGTCTGAGGGCTGATGTGACTGTGGGGTCTTGTTTATCTGGGGGACTAGACTCCAGTTCACTAGTATGCGTTAGTGATCTGCTGCGCCGTGAATTATCTGAGGCTCAACCGTTTCAAACATTTTCCTCTTGCTTTGAAGATCTGCGTTATGACGAACGAAAATATGTAACGACAGTTGTCGAACAGACTCAAGTACAGCCACATTTTGTGTTTCCCAACGCTCACGAAGTATTTGCACAACTCGATCATCTTACTTGGCAACAAGATGAACCCTTTGGCTCAAGTAGTGTGTTTGCCCAGTGGTGCATATTTAGACAGGCTGGAAAATCAGGGATAAAAGTAATGCTGGATGGACAAGGAGCTGATGAATTACTTGCCGGATATACAAAGTTCTACCCTGCTTTATTTGCTGGATTACTGACAAGTTATCAGTGGGGTACGTTAATCCACGAGATTTTGACTTGTCAACGTTATCAGAACATAACTGAGATCCAGCGAATGATTGAGCCCTTATTACCTAAATGGATCCGTCAATCTCTACGTCGATTATTGGGTTATGCTTCAGAAACTGCGACTCCTAATTGGCTTAATGGTTCATATTTAATGTCTCTCGGAGTAGATCCACTCGTTAGCGCAACAGTGGCGATCGCCACACCAAAGTCGATCCATGAACTATCCAAAATACAACTACGCGCAAGTAGCATACCAATGCTCTTGCACTGGGAAGACCGGAGTTCCATGGCACACTCAGTAGAATCGCGAGTACCATTTTTAGACTATCAGCTCGTAGAATTTGCCTACACTCTCGATGACACCCTTAAAATTCGACAAGGACAAACCAAAGCCATCTTGCGCGAATCCATGCGTCACATTCTCCCCGAATCCATACGTACCCGCCAAGACAAAATGGGGTTTGTGACACCCGAATTACAATGGATGAGAGATGGATTACGCGAAAGTTTTGAGCTGGAATTAAAAGAAGCAATTACAAATTTGGAAACATGGCTACAACCGAATATCCTACAAGAGCTTTTTCAAGCAACAGTTGCAGGAAATAAAAATAGTCCATGCGTGATTTGGCGTGTGATTAGTTTCAACCGATGGCTGAAAGTTTTTAACGTACAGTTATCTTAAATTAGGTTAAGAAAGAACCCATGAAAATCTTAATGATTGCCACATTAAATCTATCGTTGCCAAATGGGGGAACTGTTCATTTCAGCTCGATTGCGAAAGAATTTCAGCGTTCAGGTCATACTGTCCATGCCATCATTCCGAGCACAGGAGATCCCGTCAAAAACCAAGCGATTATAGAAAAATACTTTGACCATGTGACCTTTACTGATTCCCTAACTCAACTCATCCCTATTGGTAAAACCAGTCTCAATAGCCTTGCCCAAATTTTTACAATTTTTGCAAAAAATCCCAATGATTATGACTGGGTATACCTGCGAAGTAGTGTAATTTCAGCCTTCGTGGTTGCAGCTCTGCGTCTCAAAGGCTTTAAATATATCGTCACAGAACATAACGGCTGGTTTGCCGATGAATTAATTCAAATGGGAGTGTCTTATCCATGGCTGGCAATTATCAAGACAATGCAGCTATTAGACGCAAAGTGGGCAACATTTGTTGTCGCTGTTGTTGAAGGAATAAAAGAAAAACTGGTTGAATCTGGTTTGTCAGAAGAAAAAGCCTGTGTTGTAGGCAATGGCACTGATCCAAAAATTTTTTATCCCCTGCCTAGGGAAGAAACACTTCAAAAATACAATTTGGATCCCCATTGTTTTTATTTTGGCTTAATTGGTGATCTTGAACCTTGGAAAGGCGCTGAGTTGGCGATTCAAGCGATGCCAATCATCTGTGAGGTTTATCCCCGTGCGAGACTTTTAGTCGTTGGCGCAGGAAGACAGTTGGCATATTTGCAAGAAACGTATCGCGATTTCAGATCTGTCACTTTTATGAACGAAGTTCCATATAAACAGTCTAACGAGTATATTAACTGTTTTGACATCGCTTTATTACCTTTATTAGAGTTTTCTAATATTGGATTTTCGCCGATTAAACTTTATGCTTATGCAGCATCGGGAAGACCTATTTTGTCTTCGGATTTTCGTGGTATCAGAGAGTTAGAATCTCAACCATTTATTACACTTCATAAAAATGGTAGCTATCAAAGTTTAGCGAAAGAAGCGATTAAAATGATGAGTAATCTATCCGAGTTAACAACTCAAGGTCGCTCTGCTCGTGTTTATGCAGAAAAGCATTTTACATGGCAGGAGAATGTCGCTAAAATCCTTCATCAAATGACAGTCTTTAAGTCGTAATCATGATCCTTAAGTTTGTGAGTATGGTGGCTACAAGATATTATTTGTTTAGTTCAATCTAATATTCAATTAATCACGTTGAAAATATTAACAATTATCGGAGCTCGTCCCCAATTTATTAAAGCTGCTGCTGTCTCTCGAATTGTCAGATCGGAAGAGCATATTAATGAGGTTCTGGTACATACAGGACAGCACTATGATCGCAACATGTCCGATGTTTTTTTCGGCGAGCTTGATATTCCACGACCTGATTATAATCTTGGCATTGGTTCGGCAAGTCACGGTGTGCAGACGGGCAAAATGCTGGCGGCTATTGAAGAGGTTTTACTGAAGGAAAAACCGGACTGGATGTTAGTTTACGGTGATACAAATTCTACATTAGCCGGGGCGATCGCCGCAGCGAAATTACACATTCCCATTGCCCATGTTGAGGCAGGTTTACGTTCCTTTAACCGCAACATGCCAGAAGAAGTCAACCGTGTGCTAACGGATCATGCGGCTGATTTATTATTTACGCCAACGACAATTGCTTCTAAAAACTTACTAAAAGAAGGTATTGCTTCTCCTCGTATTCATCTTGTTGGAGATGTAATGTATGATGCGGCTCTTTTTTATGTACAACAGGTTGATGCTAGAAGTCGTATTTTGGGTGATTTAAATCTTAAGAAGGAGGAGTATATTTTAAGTACGATTCACCGAGCTGAAAATACTGATAGTCATGTTCGCTTGACGGCAATTATCAATGCATTATCGGAACTAGGCAAAGAAATCAAAGTTGTCTTACCATTACATCCTCGAACGGGCAAAATTCTTAAGGAGCTGGACTTGTTTGATCAAGTGAGTCAATCGCTATGCTTGATTGAGCCCGTAGGATACTATGACATGATTGCGCTGGAAAAGAATGCCAAAATGATAGTAACGGATTCTGGTGGTATTCAGAAAGAGGCATATTTTTATCAGGTTCCCTGTGCGACTCTACGTGATGAAACTGAGTGGTTAGAGCTTATGGAATCGGGATGGAATTGTTTAATTCCTCCTCACTGTGCTGATGAGATGGTAGAAAAACTTCGGGTACGAATGTCTAAGTTGCCACCGTCGGGTGTAATGCCGTTATATGGTGATGGGACGGCTTCGGAAAAAATATTGAAGATTTTATCTGACAGTTTGTAACGGGGGAATTGTTTTATTGATGTTTCGTGCGGGACGAATTGATGAAATTCGAGATTGTTTGTGACCGGAGTTCGTAATATATGGAGTCGATCGCCGCTGCGATGGGTCAACTTTTGGTGAACCATGATTTATGCTATGAATTGCATACTGTCGGATGAACATAAGCAAAAAAGTTTTCGTTGGCAAAGACAGGTCACTAAAGGGCTGAGATTTTAAGGCATGTGATGGAGCACAAAAAATAGGCGATCGCCCCCTGTGACTAACAAAAAGTTAATCTAGTTGCCGCCCCGTGAGCTCCACAAAAATATCTTCAAGGTTAGACTCACGCACCATCACACCCCGCTTGTCGGTCAGGTTAGACAGGTGTTGCTCTGCCTCCTGTACCGTCGGGAAGAACTGATAATCCCAGCGCTCATTGTGCTGTCGAATCATTAGACCGCGACCATATTTTTCTTGCAGTTCATCCACTGTGCCTTCTTCGATGAGTTGACCTGCTTCCATAATGCCAATGCGATCGCAGAGGGTGGCTGCCTCTTCCATATAGTGGGTCGTCAGGAGAATAGTCATGCCGTTATTGTTTAGCTCACGGATAATTTCCCAGAGGCGGCGGCGTGTTTGGGGGTCAAGGCCAACGGTCGGCTCATCAAGAAATAAAATTTTGGGTTCGTGTAATAGCGCCCGCGCAATTTGTACCCGACGTTTCATACCACCCGATAAGGTTTTGACTAAAGTATCCCGGCGATCGCCCAGCTCGACATATTCGAGGGACTGGCGAATTAAGCGTTGACGCAACGGATTAGGGATATGGTGCAAGCGCCCGTGAAATTCCAGATTTTCCCAAACCGTCAGATCCACATCGACACTCATCTGCTGGAGGACAACTCCAATATTGCGTTTAGCATGGGCGGGATTGCGCTGTATATCTTCCCCTGCCACCTGAATGCTGCCACCACTGGGCTCTGTCAATGTAATTAACATCCGAATGGTGGTGGATTTTCCTGCGCCGTTAGGCCCCAGCAGACCATACATTTCCCCCGCCTGAATATCAAAGGAAAGCTCATTGACAACAGGCACTTTGCCGAAAACCTTAGTGACTTTATCGAGGGAAACCGCAGTGGATGTCATGGAAATGTAAATGTTTGTAACGTTACTTCTTTCAATTATGCCCTGTGTCGGGAGCGTCTGCTCAAGTGGGGTGGATTTTTGCGGTTGAGGTGATTATATAAATGTGGAGGCGATCGCCCCCTGCTCCTAGGGCTTCGCTGTTAATCCTGTAATAAATAACCAGATCAATTCTGAACCTGCAACAAATATGAGCTATTTATAAAGCTTTTTCCCTTGATCCCCAGTGAGATTAAGAAGAAACACCTATTGATTGTTTACTTTGAGGCTACTTTATAAAGCTTCTGTTAAAATCTCACTTTAATCGTTACAAAAAGACTAAACAGCATTTTTCAAAAGTTATAATGTCTATATATTTTCACAAGGTATTGAGTGTCAATTATTACCAGTAAACCATTGTTCTTATGGAGCTAAATTTCTATCTCGGCATCCTATAAGATAAATTTTTGTTGAGTGGAAAACTTGGTGAGAATGAAGATTTTGCCGTGTAATCTCAATACTTTCTGATCGTTTTTATCAACTAAAGATTTTGTTGTTTTCTTGCTAGTTGGCATATTGTAATAGTCTCTCAGCAAGTATCAATCCTACGGAATAGGGTGTTGTGCTCTTCTCCTATTTTATAGTGCAATATAAACATTGTTTTTCTGTTGGGTTGGCAACAATTTTTTTAATCAATATAGGCTCCTGATTGAGAGGGATGACAATGTCATTTCTAGGATCAATGACTCAACTTTTAAGTGACCTCAACAGAGATAATATTCTCGGTTCTAGCGTCTTGGATTTACTGGATCAAGGTTGCGATCGCCACCCAAACATTTTGGCGTTAAATCGTTACGTTGAGGGGCAATGGCAAGCCTGCTCTAACCTAATGTTTCGCCAACAAGTGGAGGAGCTTGCCCTAGGATTCTCGGCGCTACATCTGGAAAAGGGCGATCGCCTCGCGATGTTGATGCCTAGTGATTTTTCCTTAGCATTAGTGGATGTAGCATCGTTATTAGCTGGGTTTGTTAATGTTCCTATTGATCTCACCCAAACGATTGAGAATATTATTTATTGTCTGAATCATTCAGAGGCAAAGGTCGTTGTTATTTCCGATCTTAAACTTCTTGGTCAATTACTTCCCTATTTAGATCAAGCGACGTTTTTGCGGTGGGTCGTGATGGTCGAAACGGACGGTGATTGGGCAAAAAATCGAGACCCATTACTCGGAGAGGAGGGGGGATCTCCTAACCAAAATTTTGTACCGAATACTTGTTTAAAGCTATCCCATTATCTCTCAGGAGAAACGGTAGAAATTCCAAATTTAGACAGTAAAAGTTTGCCGCAATGTATTGATTTATTGGCCTTGGATGATGTGCAAGCACAGGGTCAAAAACTGTGGTCTGAGACGGCGATCGCCACCCTAAAAGCTCAAATTAACCCAAAAGATTTGGCGACGATTATCTATATCGCTAGTGAAGAACAACAACCAAAGGGGGTGATGTTGAGCCATGAAAATATGACCAGTAATGCCCTGACGGCTTTTGGGAGTTATCCCGGTTTGAAAACGGGTAATGATGAAACTGTTTTGCTGTTTTTACCGTTGACCCATATTTTCGCGCGGGTTTTTCTCTACGGACATCTTGCCTATGGTCATAGTGTGTATTTTTCTAGTCCGAGTCGCCTGATTCGTCATTTACGGCTGATTAATCCCACCATTCTGATCACTGTGCCTCACCTCCTTGAAAAAATGTACGATCGCCTCATTGCGAAGGGTGATTTGTTTGAAACGGGTGGGCTGAAAAATCGGTTTAAATCGGCGGCATTTAACCAAGCGCTGCGAGTGGCTCATAGTTATAACGTTGCTACCCCGCCCCAAGGTTTGCAAACAATGCCGTGGGATTTGTCGAAGCGCTGGGTCTTTAATCAATGGCAAGAAATTTTCGGGAATCGTTTGCACTCTCTCGTTTGTGGGGGGGCGGCATTACGACCGGAGCTGGTGAATTTCTTTAATGGTTCTGGTATTCCTGTGATTCAGGGTTACGGTCTGACGGAAACTAGTGGCGTGATTTGCTACAACCGTCATGATAATCACCGCGCCGATACGGTGGGTTGTCCGATGCCTTTTACTAAAGTGAAAATTGCCGGCGATCGCGAGATTTTGATTAAAGCGCCGTTTGTGATGCTGGGTTATTACAAAGATCCAGCGGGAACTGCCAAGACCATTGACCGTGAGGGATGGTTGCATACCGGTGATATGGGTCGGCTCACGCCAGAGGGTTTTCTGCAGATTAAGGGTGTGAAAAAAGCGCAATTTAAATTATCAACGGGTAAATATGTTTCGCTGAAGCCTTTAGAAAATGCGGTGCAAGGCTCTGAGCTGGTGCAATGGGCGATCGCCGTGGGGATGAATCAGAAATTTTGCGGCATGTTAATTTTTCCAGAACGGAGTGCCCTGCTCAAACTTTTAACGGCGAATCATATGGATTATGATTTGAGCGATCCACAGATTATGGCGCTCTATCAAAACATTGTTGACCAAGCCAATTGTCACCTGCCCTATTGGTCAAATATTCGTAAATTCGCCTTGATGGAACAGGACATTCCAGAGAGTTTTATTAATGCCGATGGGACGTTATCGCGAAGCAAAGTTTATCTGCGATTTGCCTCGGATATTAATAAGCTTTATCAGTCGAATAAATCTAAAGAGTTAGCAATAGAAAAAAATACAGATTTATTTACGCCCCAAGCCTGTCCAACCTTTGCCCAATCGCTGATGCACAGCTAGGTTTACAGTCATTTCAGTCAGCTATAAAACGAGGTAAAAGCTCAAGTCCCCCGTACAAAGGGGGATTTAGGAGGATCCCATCTATCAGACTCATTTAAAAAGACCATACCTCCTAAATTTAATAAATTTATTGTCGATTTTTCGGGGATAAAAACAACTGGTGATGGGGCATCACCCTACGACTAACTTCAATGGATACACCATAACTTTTTATCCCTTTTCTTCTTAAAAAAACTGAATATTTGTCCCTTTGTAATGTTACGTCATGAGGAAGATTTTATGTCTAAACTGTATCAACCAATCCGTACTGCCGCTGTCCTTGGTGCGGGTGTGATGGGCATTCAAATCGCGGCTCATCTGGCGAATGCGGGTTTAACGGTTTATCTGTTGGAATTGCCGTCAAAGTCGGGTCGTAAAAATGATCTCGTGGAAGGGGCTTTTAAAAAAGCACTCCGGCGATCGCCGCCGATGTTTTACAGCAAAAAAATGGCGCAGCGGGTCAGCCTCGGTAACTACGATGAGCATTGGGACAGGCTGGCGGAGGTGGATTGGGTGATTGAAGCGGTGGTCGAAAATCTTGAGATTAAGCGGGATTTGCTGGCGCGACTCGAAAAAACGGTTAAAGCAAATGCCATTGTTTCGACCAATACTAGTGGGTTGTCTATTGGGGCGATCGCCGCGAATTGTCACCCTAAATTTAGGAAGCGTTTTCTCGGCACACACTTTTTTAATCCGCCCCGTTATCTCAAATTATTAGAACTCATTCCGACGGCGGAAACTGATCCAGAAATTGTCGCCAGAATGGCAAAGTTTGGGCGCATGGTATTAGGAAAAGGCGTTGTTATTGCCAAAGATACACCGAATTTTATTGCGAATCGAATTGGCGTTTTCACCTCATTTTTAGCACTAAAAAGTTTCACCGAAGATGATTACACCATTGAGGAAATTGATACGCTGACGGGCACATTAATTGGCAGACCAAAATCGGCAACTTTCCGCACAGCTGATGTGGTGGGTTTGGATACGCTGCTTTATGTTGCAGAAAATCTCTATCCGGCAGTGCCAAAAGACGAAGAAAAAGGGATGTTTCTCGTGCCGGATTTGTTTAAAAAGTTAGTGGAAACAGGCAGTCTTGGTGCGAAGGCTGGGCAGGGTTTTTATAAAAAAGTTGATGGCGAAATTCGGTCGCTAAACCCAGAAACATTTGGTTATGATTCGCCAAAACCGATGAAGCTGGGCAACCTCGATAAGCTCAAGAAATTATCGTTGGGCGATCGCCTGCGATATTTGTACGACGATAAAGGGCGGGCGGGTAAATTCTTCCGGCGTTTAATGCTGCAAACCTTGGCCTACAGCGCGAATCGAGTACCCGAAATTGCCGATGAACCACAGATGATCGACCTCGCAATGAAATGGGGTTTCGGCTGGGACATTGGCCCCTTTCAAATGTGGGATGAGCTGGGCTTTGAGCGTGTGTTCGAGGCACTCAACAAAAATCATTTCACAATTCCCGACTGGCTAGAACAGATGGTTTCACTGGGTTATAACCGTTTTTATGGTGAGAATCATACGGTCTATTCGCCCATCAAAATGACCTATAAAAAACTTGAGTTACATGATGATGAAATTCATCTGGCAGACTATCGCACCGATGAGAAAACCCTCTGGCATAACTCCGAAATGGCGTTGCTCGATCTCGGTGATGGCATTGCGCTCTGTGACCTGAGATCTAAGGCTAATACCCTGAGTGCAAAGGTTATCGAAGGCTTTGGGGCAATGTTGGATTTTATTGAAAACCATGATGAAATTTTGGGTCTGGTGATCGGCAATGACGCTCATAATTTCTGCGTCGGTTTAAATCTCGGCGAAGTGGGCAGGATGGTGGAATTGGAAAACCTTAACCCCTTTAGCCATCACCATGGCGGCGTTAAAAAGCTCCTCGATCAAGTGCAGGCTTTTGTACAGCGGATCCATTATTTCCATAAACCCATCGTCGCGGCGGTCCATGGGCGTGCCCTCGGTGGTGGCTGTGAATTGGCGATCGCCTGTCCCCATATCGTTGCCGATGCGGAAACTTATATTGGTCTTGTGGAAATGGCGGTGGGTCTAATTCCGGCGGGGGGCGGCTTAATGCGTTGGGCGCGGTGGATTGGTAAAACAGCCCATGGCGAAACCCCAGCGGATTTGATGCCCTTACTGAAAAAAGTCTTCCAAACGGTGGGCACAGCAACGGTTTCCGGCAGTGCCCACGAGGGAATTGAACTAGGATTTTTGCCCGCTAATACCAAGATTGTCATGAACGGCGATCGCCGCCTTTATGTCGCAAAACAAGAAGTGCTTTGTCTGCATAAATTGGGTTATGTGCCGCCCGCAAAAGATCCGATTCCGGTGTTGGGCAAACCGGCGCGAACCGTTCTAGAGCATATGGTCTACACCATGAAAGAAGGGGGCTATGCCTCGGATTATGACCAGATGTTGGCGCACCGCATCGCCTATGTGTTGACGGGGGGCGAGTTGACCGAAATGGCATGGGTGGATGACGAATATCTCCTCAAATTGGAGGGGGAAAACTTTATGCCGCTCATCGATGAACCGAAGACGAAGGAGCGCATTGTACACATGCTCAAGACGAAAAAGCCATTGCGAAATTAGCAGATTCCCCTCTTGGGAGGGGTTAGGGGTGGGTTGCGTGAAGTTGCGCTACTGACTGAAACCCCTTCCGCCCTTCGGGCACCTTCCCCAAGGAAGGACTAGAGCCAACCAAATTAGGAACCAAAAAGATGAATGCATACATCGTGAGTGCCGTCCGCACCGCCACCGGCAAAGCCCCCAGAGGCAGCCTCAAAAATGTCCGCGCCGATGACCTCGGAGCTACTGCTGTTAAAGGCGCGATTTCAGTGATCAGTGATCAGTTAGCAGTCAACAGTAATGACACTTCGGTGATTGATTTGATTGATGATGTGATCATGGGTTGTGCTGCGCCGGAAGCGGAACAGGGTTTTAATGTGGGTCGGCTAATCGCGCTCAGGGCTGGGTTGCCGGATTCTGTGGCGGGAGTGACTGTAAATCGGTTGTGTTCTTCGGGATTGCAGGCGATCGCCATGGCAGTCCAAGCGATTAATTTCGGGTCGGCGGAGCTGATCGTCGCGGGTGGCGCAGAGTCCATGAGCCAAATTCCCATGGGTGGGCACAACTGGCTCCCGAATGCGGCGTTATTTGACGACATGCCTGCGGCCTATTTATCGATGGGATTAACGGCGGAGAAAGTCGCTGAGAAATTTAATGTCTCTCGCGAAGACCAAGATGCGTTTGCCTTGAGGAGTCACCAAAAAGCCCTTGATGCCCGTGAGAATGGTCGGTTTAAAGCGGAAATTATTCCCGTCACAATCCGCGAAACCCGCTATGTCGATGGCAAACCGGAGCTGGTCGAAACCCTATTTGAAGCCGATGAAGGCATCCGCGCAGACACCACTTTAGAAGCCTTAGCCCACCTCAAACCGGTGTTCCATTTAAAAGGGTCGGTCACGGCTGGCACATCTTCACAAATGTCCGATGGCGCGGCGGCAACGGTGGTGATGAGCGAAAAAATGCTCAAAGAGTTGGGTGTAAAACCCATGGCAAAATTACTCGGTTTTGCGGCGGTGGGCGTTGACCCAGAAATCATGGGCATTGGCCCCGTGGCAGCGGTTCCCAAGGTTTTAAAACAGGTGGGTTTAAGCCTCAAAGATATTGGCTTGATCGAACTCAATGAAGCCTTTGCCGCCCAATCCCTCGCCGTGATCCGTGAGTTAGGTCTTAACGAAGATCTGGTGAATGTAAATGGTGGGGCGATCGCCCTTGGTCATCCATTGGGTTGTACTGGCGCGAAATTGACGGCTACTTTACTCCATGAAATGAAACGGCGCGGCGTGAAATATGGCCTGGTCACCATGTGTGTTGGCGGTGGTATGGGGGCGGCTGGCGTGTTCGAGAACTTGATGCTATGAGAAGAGGACATGGAGAGGGGGGAGACAAGGTGACACGGAGAGAAAGAGACAGGGTGAAGTCGGTGTCTCATTGCTAAAAATCCATTTTTCTGATTTTCACTAATCACAACTCTCCCCATCTCCCACTCCCCCACTCCCCGCGTCTTCCCTCACTACCGAATCGTCCACTTATCCCGCTGGGTAATCATCACAACCAACTGACCCAAAATTTGCTCGTACCGAGAATCCAAATCCTTCGCTTCCTCATCACTGAGATAGCCACAACGACGAGCCAGCTCAACCCAAGTCTGAGTTTCCGCAGCTTCTGCTTCCGAATCACTGAGCTTACTTACAAATGCCGCAGGATAGCGACGTTTCCGCCAAGCCTCCGCTAAGTTTGCCGCCACAGAACGAGAAGAACGACGTATCTGGTCTGTCAAAGAAAACTTTTCTTCACTTGGAAACAATTTACTTCGAGCAAAAATAACCATCGCCCCATCCATGGCATTCTGCCAAACCCTTAATTCTTTAAAAGAACGAATATTACCCATCTTTCTCTCTACCGTTATTCCCATAGGACTATAGCCCATGATCACTCTCCTCTCCTCTTTCCATTATTTCTCCCTCCCCCCCCTCACCGCGTCTCTTATTCTCCGTGTCCTTCTCGGCGGCGCGGCGATCGCCCTATCTCTGGTTTTAATTCCTTATTTACGGCGAAATCTCATCACTCGCTGGGTAATGCTCACCATTGAAAAACTAAAGTTATTACCGAAAATCTCCGACACCGAAAAAGAAGCCATCAAAGCCGGCAATGCTTGGGTGGAAAAAGAATTTTTCACAGGTAAACCAGACTGGAAATATATCCTCAATGAACCCTATCCCCATGTCACGCCAGAGATTCAAGATTTCCTCGATAATCAAGTCGAAAAAGTCTGTGCAATGGCAACGGATTGGGAAATTTATCAACATAAAGATTTGCCGTCAGAACTCTGGAAATATCTTAAACACGAAAAATTCTTTGGCATGATGATTCCCGAAGAATATGGTGGTTTGGGCTTTTCAAATCTGGCCTATAGTGCCGTGATGATGAAGCTCGCATCGCGCTCATTTACCCACGTCGCAACTGTCGGTGTCACCAATTCCCTTGGCCCCGCCAAACTTTTGATGCGCTACGGTACGCCTGAACAAAAATCGCAATATTTACCCCGTTTAGCCATCGGCGAAGAAATCCCTTGCTTTGCCCTCACCGAACCCAACGCCGGATCTGATGCCGCAAGTTTAATCTCCAAAGGCGAAGTTTTTAAAGGCGAAGACGGCAAACTTTATCTCAAATTAAACTGGAAAAAACGCTACATCACCCTAGGGGCGATCGCCACCTTATTAGGATTAGCAGTACGGGTTTATGATCCTGATCACTTATTAGGAAAAGGCGAAGATGTGGGCATTACTTGCGTGCTTGTGCCGACTAATACCGAGGGAGTTATTCTGAACCAACGCCATGATCCGATGGGCGTACCTTTTTATAATTCGCCGACGGAAGGCCACGATGTCATTGTGCCTGTCGAACAAATTATTGGCGGCGTGAAAAAAGCTGGTAAAGGTTGGCAAATGTTAATGCAATCTTTGGCGGCAGGTCGTGGGGTCAGTTTCCCCGCCAGTTGTACCGGAGTCGCAAAACTCGTCACCCGCGTGGCCAGTGCCCACAGCGTCAATCGCAAACAATTTGGGTTGTCCATCGGTCGTTTTGAAGGCATTGAAGAACCCCTAGCACGCATCGCTGGCTTTACTTACATGCTCGATGCATTGCGCCTTTACACCTGCGGCGCGGTGGATAATGATCGTCAACCCGCTGTCTCGGCGGCGATCGCCAAATATATTAGTACCGAACTCACCCGCAAGGTTGTGATGGACGGCATGGATATTTTGGGAGGATCAGGAATTTGTCGCGGTGAACGTAATTTACTCGCCAATATTTATACCGCGATGCCCATTGCAATCACCGTTGAAGGCGCAAATATTTTGACCCGAACCCTAATGATTTTTGGGCAAGGTTCCATTCGTTGCCACCCCTATATTTATGACGAAATTCAAGCGTTAAACAATCAAGATCTTGCTCATTTTGACAAAACTTTATGGGCACATCTCAGCTCATTTGCAGTAAATAAATTCCGAGCTTTAATGTTAACTATTAGTGGCGGCACATTAACCATGGCTCCAGTATCAGGGGCAACTGCAAAATACTATCGAAAACTCACTTTTGCCTCGACAACTTTTGCTCTACTCAGTGATTTCGTGCTGGTTGCTTACGGTGGAAAACTCAAGCGAAAAGAAAAACTCACCGGACGTTTTGCCGATGCCTTGACTTGGATGTATTTGGGCACTTGTACCCTCCGCCGCTATGAATCTAATGGTCAACCAAAGGAAGAATTGCCTCTCGTTCACTGGAGTTTGCAATATGCTCTCTATCAAATTCAGATGGCATTTGAAGGCATTTTGAATAATATCGATTTGCCCGTTATCGGCGGTATGTTGCGTCGTACTTCGTTGCCTTGGGTGCGTTGGCAGAAACTCAGCGATTTACCCAATGATCAACTCGGTCATGACGTTGCTCAACTTCTGCAAAATAATCGCTTCATTCGTGAACGTTTAACCGAAGGCATTTATGTGCCCGAAGCTGAAACCGAAGCCCTCGGCCGCCTCGAAAAAGCGTTCACCCTCGTCCATGCCAGTCAACCAATTCTGAGAAAAATCAAAGCGGCGATCGCCGCAGGATTACTCCCGCAGAACAAACCGACAAAACTACTAGATCTTGCTCAAATGCGCAGCGTTATCACCAAATCCGAATTGGCATTAGTCAACCAAGCCGAACTTGCCCGTAACGATGCCATTCAAGTGGATGCTTTCGGTTTAGAAGAATACAGCCACCAAGAGAAGCTGTCTGAGCTACGAAGCTAGATTTTCTTTCAGAATAAAAGTCGAACAAGTTTGAGAGCTTTCATTTATCCTGAAAGAAGATATCTCAAGCTTGTTTTTTGCAAATTTATGGCAAAGGACTTATTCCACGACGCAGTCAAAGCAGCTCTTATAAAGGATGGCTGGAAAATTACTAGTGATCCCCTAACGATTCGGATTGAGCGTATTAAATTGGAAATTGATTTGGCAGCAGAAAAAATATTAGTAGCAGAAAAAGATAACAAAAAAATTGCAGTGGAAATTAAAAGTTTTATCAATCCTTTCACAATTAATGATTTTCACACTGCACTCAGATAATTTTAAATTATCGTTTAGCGCTAGAAATTACAGAACCTGATCGCGTACTTTTTCTCGCTGTACCAGTCGATATATTTGAGTCTTTCTTCCAAGAAGAATTTCCGAGAGCAGCCATCTAAAAATATTCCCTCAAGTTAATTGCTTACGAACCAAACTCAAAGGAGATTATTTCATGGCAAAACTAGATCAATATCGTCAAATCGTAAAAGAGTTACTTCAGTCTTTAGCCGTCAGTAACGAACCTGAAATTGAATGTCAATTGATTTGTGATACTGAGCAGGATCACTATTAGATTATTAAAGTAGGTTAGCAAGGATTAAAGCATATCTGTGCTTGCTATGTTCATATTGACATAAAAGAACAAAAAGTTTGGATTCAGTACAATATGACCGAAGTAGATCTAGGTCAAGCTTTAGTAGATAAAGGAATTCCCAATTCAGATATTATTTTAGGTTTACAGCCTAGCTACAAACGTCCTTATACAAACTATGGTGTTGCTTAAAAAAGTATAGACACTGTTTATATTTCAAGGCAAAATAATGTGTGTATCGCCTACCATTTGATTATTGGGTAATCTTTTTCCCTTGACTTTCTCACCAATTTTATTAGGGTTTAAAAACCACTCATATGCTGTTGTAATACCACAGCCGTCAAAATATTTAGTTTGAAACCAAATACTTTCATTTCTTTCGGAATCCATTTTCGTTGAACCACAACCTATTCTGAATACATCATCATCATTAGCTAAGTCTGGGATTGTCCATTGAGGAGTTGCTATTTTTGTCCCTACAAAATCAAAAAAATCTCTACTCGCCTCTAAAGTTCTCTTGTTGGGGAATTCTACGGTTACTCGGCTTTGAGTAATTGTGACTTTTGTAATATATTTCATACTCGAATGAATTATTTGAAATATTAAGCTGGGCTAACCATTGTAGACCAAGCTGAAAGCTGTGATTCCACAAATGCAATAGTTCTTGAAAAAAAAAAGTATATGCGCTAATTGGCACACTTTAAATTAATGGATAGTATTAGTTACAAACATTTATTTCTTTGAGAAAAAGAACAAATATTTGCAACTATTTTTGCGTCGAAAAAGAAGTGCAATATTTTGTTTTTTAAATCATACTAGTCGCCTCATTTAGAGTTTTGCTAGGACGCATTGCTTCACTTGCCTTGTCAGGATTTGTGGAGTAATAACCACCGATTTCTACGGGTTTACCTTGAGCTGTGTTTAATTCAGCTACAATTTTGCTTTCATTTACCGTTAGAACTTCTGCTAGCTTGGCAAATTTTGCCTTGAGTTCAGGGTTTTTATCTTGTTCTGCTAATGCCTCTGCCCAATACATTGCCAAGTAGAAATGACTGCCACGATTATCAATTTCCCCGACTTTGCGGGATGGAGATTTATCGTTATTGAGATACTTACTATTCGCAGTATTTAAAGCCTCTGCTAATACCAAAGCATTTTCGTTATTAGTCTTTTTGCCGAGGTCTTCTAGGGTGACGGCGATCGCCAAAAATTCCCCCAAAGAATCCCAGCGTAAATGACCTTCTTCGACAAATTGTTGAACATGTTTCGGCGCAGAACCACCCGCTCCAGTTTCAAATAAACCGCCACCCGCAAGAAGGGGCACAATCGACAGCATTTTCGCGCTAGTGCCCAGTTCGAGAATAGGGAAAAGATCCGTCAAATAATCCCGCAATACGTTACCCGTTACCGAGATGACATCATTACCCGCTTTGATTTCGGCACAAGTGAATTTCATCGCATCCACTGGCGGCAAAATCTGCATATTTAGCCCTTCCGTATCGTGCTCCGGTAAATAGGCGTTCACCTTCGCGATAATGTTGGCATCATGGGCACGGTTTTCATCAAGCCAAAAGACCGTTGCATTGCCCGTTGCTCTCGCGCGACTGACGGCAAGTTTCACCCAATCCTGAATCGCAATGTCCTTGGTTTGGCACATCCGCCAAATATCACCAGCCTCAACGCTGTGCTCCATTAAGGTTGCACCGTCAGCATCAACGACACGCACTGTACCATCGGCGGGAATTTCAAAGGTCTTATCGTGGGAGCCGTATTCCTCTGCCTTTTTCGCCATCAAACCAACATTGGCGACATTGCCCATGGTGGTCACATCGAACGCGCCATTTTCCTGACAAAACTCGATACAAGCTTGGTACATGGTGGCGTAACAACGGTCGGGAATCATTGCTTTCGTGTCGTAGGGTTTGCCATCTGCGCCCCACATTTTGCCGGAGGTGCGAATCGCGGCGGCCATGGAGGCATCGATAATCACGTCGCTGGGCACATGCAAATTGGTGATGCCCTTGTCGGAATTTACCATCGCCAGACGGGGTTGGGTTTCATAGGTGGCAGCGAGATCTGCTTCAATGGCAGCTTTTTGATCAGCGGGTAAAGTCGCAATTTTGGCATAGACATCACCCAAACCATTTTTAGGATTTACGCCCAACTCGGCGAAAGTTTCCGCATATTTCTCGAAGACATCTTTGAAATAAACGGTGACGGCATGACCAAATAAAATCGGGTCAGACACTTTCATCATGGTCGCTTTCACATGGAGAGACAGCAGAATATCTTCAGCTTTAGCCGCCGCAATTTCTTTTTCGTAAAATGCCCGCAACGCTTTGGCACTCATGCGAGATGCGTCGATCACTTCCCCTTCAAGAACTGCTGTTTTTTCTTTTAAAATGGTGACTTTGCCATCGGCTGCCACATGCTCAATTTTGACATCGCCAGCTTTTTCGATCACCACCGATTGCTCACTGCCATAGAAATCATCGGCATCCATAAACGCCACGTGGGACTTAGAATCCTTTGTCCACTCACCGACGGAATGGGGATGTTTCTGGGCGTACTCTTTTACCGCAGCAGCAACCCGGCGATCGCTGTTTCCTTCCCTCAGCACTGGGTTAACGGCACTACCTAGGACTTTGGAATATTTTGCTTTAATCGCTTTTTCTTCGTCGGTTTTCGGGTCAGCGGGAAAATCTGGAATGTTGTAACCCTTTGCCTGTAGCTCTTTAATGGCAGCGGTTAACTGGGGGATGGATGCACTGATATTGGGGAGTTTAATAATAAAAGCTTCTGGCGTTTTTGCTAGCGCACCTAATTCCGCGAGGGCATCGGGTTGGCGCTGCTCTTCAGTCAGAAATTCGGGGAAGTTGGCGAGAATCCGGCCAGCAAGGGAAATATCTTTTGTTTCAACCTCGATATTCGCCGCATTTGTAAAAGCTTTCACAATGGGCAAAAAAGAATACGTTGCTAAAGCAGGCGCTTCGTCGGTAAATGTGTAGGTGATTTTCGAGGTCTGATTACTCATATCGCTGGCGCGGAAAACTCATCAAATTATGTCAGCCTAAATGATACATGGCGTCGGGGTGACGAGCCGTATCGATTCATTCGAAAGTTACGACAGAGTAAACTGGATTATCTTGTCTCAATTATCATTTGAGAAAAATCACTTTGCCGTTAATATTGCAAGTTTTGTCCCTGTACTTGAAAAGTGACTATGTCAATATTCCAGTCAGCATTAGCGACAAGGGTTTGGCGGAGTTCCCCGAGCAGCGCCAATTGTTCGCAGTGGGATAGGGAATACATGGAGCGGGGAGAATCGATCGGCAGGCGGAAATCGATGGTTGCGGTTTTTGTGGATTCGTCGATCGCCATACGATAGCCTGCAATGCGAAAATCTCCGTTGCTGCGATCGCCGACAATGGTTTCGATGGTTTCTTCTAGGGACGCAGCAGCCGCAACGTCTAGATCCTCAGGAACGAGATTATTACACTGACGGTCAATTTTGTAGCGAGTCACCGTCACCATGGGAATGTCTGGTTTGACTGCGGCGATCGCCGGGGATTGCGGTGTGATTTTTTCCGGTTGGCTGACGATATCTGCACTCAGACGAACGGCAACCTGGGACGATGTTTCAGCTACTAAGAGGCCACAGCCAGAGGTGATGAGAGTTGAGGCAGAAAGTAAAAAACCAAGAAATGGTAATCGCATAGTAGATGACGAGGAGTCGATATCTAACTTTCCGACTTTGCCCCAGACAAATCAGGATTTTTTGTCCGTTGCTGCCAGCGATATAAAAATTCATTTGCAAGGCGTTTATAGGCCTTAGCTCCCGTTGACTTGGGTTCTGTCATCACTACAGGCTTATAAAAATCCACAGCACGGGCGATCGCCACATTGATGGGAATAGCTGTTTGAAATAGAGATTTTTTGCCGAAATCCCGTTCAAGACGCTCCTGCACCTGAGCCGCCATTTTCGTCGTGCGTCCTAGGGAGGTAAACGTAATCCCCAATAACTTAATGTTGCTACGCTGGTGATCCTTAAACTGCTTAATGCGGCCTTCGAGAATACCGATACCAATAACAGACAGTGGCTCAGGCTTCGCGGGAATCACATAATAATCACTCGCTAAAATGCCACTGCGGGTCATGAGGTGATCCCCCGGCGAAAAATCCAGCAAAACAAAATCATACATAGGCGCAATGGGACGGAGAATACGTTTGAGGAGTGTATCTTCCATGTCTTGCCAGCGCTCAAGGAAATTTTCCCGTTTCCCCTGGGAGCGCTCGTAGATAATGTCCGCTAAAACAAAATCTTCGTAAAGTTCGATGTCCCCCGGCAAAATATCGAGACCATTAACACCACACAAATTTGTTTGAATAATCTCAGTGGCTGCCCAGCGCGGTTGCGTTTCTTTTGAAACTGACTGTTTAACTAAATTACGGAGGGTTTTATGTTCTTTTTTGAGCTTGGCAAAATCCACCGGCGACATCAAACTCAAGGTTGCATTAATCTGACTATCGAGATCGACAATCAATACCCGCTTGTTATAGTCCCTTGCCAAACAAGCCGCTAAATTTATGGTGGTAGTCGTTTTGCCAACGCCACCTTTCATATTTACAAACGCAACAATAGAACCCATAACAGCTGCTATAGCAAATCCAGATCGTCGTCGTCGAGATCGCGCCCTTCGAGAATCGCAATGATATCTTCGGTCTCTTTTCCGAGGATACGACAGAGAGGAGCAAACAGTCTGCTCTCTACAGGGTCACCTTTATAAATTCCTTTGAGGTCGTCGGGAGAAAGTTTATAGGAGTCGCAAAACCTGACAAATTCCATCTGGGAAATGTCGAGTTCTTTTTGTCTTTCCTTTAGCAAGGCGGCGATCGCCGGTGTACCGGAGCGAGGTTTACGGGTGCGTGAAATGTACTCCCGCATTAACGACTTCAGCTCATTAATATCTTGGGGATTGCCCCCTAGCTCAGCGAGAAGCTCTTCACAGGCCAGCCGCAGTGCTTTTTTGATACTTTCTTCACCATTGAGAATATTGGCAATACTCTTTGCATACTGCGGATCAACCAAACCAACATTTTTACCCTTATAGGTGAGGGGCACATAAAAGTCGTGAACATTAATTTGCCAATCTAAAGGTTTATCGCGCAGAGACATCTGCCATCTACTCCATCACATCAAAGGTGTGAGCTTATTCTACCGAAAGGCACCATCGTCAAAACATTTCCATTGACAGATGTTCGCGACAGTTGGGAATTTCCCTGAAAAATATAAGGAAAATATCGAAGTTAGGTTTGTTGGAGTGAATGCAGCGAGTGCGACTTTTAAGTGAATGGTGAGCGATCCTCCACAAAACTGCCGCAAAATTAGAGGAGATGCTGATCCTCTTCACTAGGGCGCAATGTTGTCAGCCTGTGATGGGGCGATCGCCAAAAAGTTAATGGCAGCAAAGGCAAAATTTTCTGTCCATATGAATGGTGCTTTGGGAGATAACTGAAATGAATTATGGATAATTGAGATTAATGACTATATATCGCGTTGTTTTGACTGTGATGGAACTTAAAATTTCAATCAGGAGACTAATATTTTAGACCCTATTTCTTTCCCAGAAATTGCGGATTCCGTAATTTTACTGATGTAGAACAATGCGTGAATGTTGATGATTGATTGACTATTCAATTTTTTTCCTAGACTTTATGACGAGAGGTACTCTCCGTGTTTCGTCTGCGTTTGTCGGCTGTTTTGGTTTTGTTTCCTGTTGCAACCACTTGCCATGGTGGGTCGGCGATCGCCCAAATTACGCCAGCAGGAGAGAGCACAGGCACAATTGTTGAACAGGCGGGGGATGCCTTTGCCATTACAGGGGGCAGTACCTCTGGCGACAACAGCAATTTATTTCACAATTTCAACGACTTCAATTTGGGGACAGGTCAGAGCGCGACATTTCTGGCAAATCCTCAGATTCAAAATATTTTGTCCCGTGTCAGTGGCGGCAATCCATCTTTTATTGATGGATTGATCGAGATTACCAATAGCGACGCAAATTTATTTCTCCTGAATCCATCGGGTTTGGTTTTCGGCAGTAATGCCCAACTTAATGTGGCAGGAGATTTTACGGCGAGTACGGCGTGGGGAGCGGCTTTTGAGGATGGTGATCTGTGGATTGATGGGGTGGACTATGCCCAGCTCACGGGTTCACCCACAAATTTCTTCTTTGACGGTACGGGCGCGATTATTAATGCTGGCGATCTTAATGTCGCGCCGGGTCAAGCGCTGAATTTATTTGCCTCAAATGTTGTCAATACAGGTAATTTGA
This sequence comes from [Limnothrix rosea] IAM M-220, assembly GCF_001904615.1. Taxonomy (NCBI): domain Bacteria; kingdom Bacillati; phylum Cyanobacteriota; class Cyanophyceae; order Chroococcales; family Geminocystaceae; genus Picosynechococcus; species [Limnothrix rosea] IAM M-220. The sequence continues at coordinate 5,869 of NZ_MRBY01000044.1, read as the reverse complement.
CGGCGAAGGAAGGGAAAATTCAGGCGATCGCCGTGCCGGGTAGTAATACCTTGCGCCTCAGCCAAGACGGTCAGATTTTAGGTCTAGAGTTAACGCCGCCAACATCTGGTAATTTTACCGCGACCAACTTGCCGGAACTGCTGACCGGAAGCGGCCTTGATGGCGTGATCAATTCGGACTATTTAGATGCCGAGTCCGGTCGTACTCTTATTTCTGGCAACCTTGATGCGACGGGCAATATCGGCGGTGATATCGGTGTTTTTGGCCGTCATATTTTTCTCGAATCGGCAAATCTCAATGCTTCTGGCATGAATGGCGGTGGTCAAATTTTCGTCGGTGGTGATTACCGAGGCGGCGGCACATTACCCACAGCATTTAATACCTTCGTCGATCGCAATTCTGTTCTAGACTCAAGGGCGATCGCCACAGGAGATGCCGGACAAATTATTGTCTGGGCAGATAATGCCACAGGATTCTACGGAGAGGCGATCGCCACAGGCGGTGCTTTAAGCGGCGATGGCGGTTTAGTCGAAACCTCCGGCAAAATCTACCTCGATGTTTTCGGTGCCAACGTTAATGCCAGTGCCGTTAATGGTCAATCAGGATTATGGTTACTCGATCCAACAAATATCAACATCGTCAATACAGGAACAGGTTTATTAGATGCCAGCGGAAACTTTGAACCAACATCGGTATCTCCAACGTCAGATATTTCACCAGACACAATTGAGGCAGCCCTTGAAGGGGGAACCAGTGTATTAATCACCACTGTGGGAAGCGGTACCGATGCAGGTGATATTACCCTCGAAGATTCCATTGTTACGACAAACCCTGTTCCTGCTGGCACAACATTGACTCTCCGGAGTCGTTTATTTAATCAGGATTTAGGTGGTACAACGACCATTAACATCGGCGCGGGAAATCTTTTATTTGAGCTCAATGCCGTCAACCCAGAATCGGGTATTTCTACCTTACTCGGCGACTCCATTCAAGCAGCCCATAATGCCATTGGTGCTGTCACTGGCACTGCCACAATCAATATTGGCGCTGGCGCTGGTGCTGTCACTGCTCGAAAAAGTGTACCAGCAGCTTTCAGTTTTACAACAGATCTAATTATTAACGGCGCTGGTGCAGGACTCGTTTTTCTCGACGGCACAGGCAGTTTAGATCGCGTTATTCTCGCGACCGCCGATCTGACAATTAATGATCTCACCATTCAAAATGGCGCAATTGCACCCATTGGCGATGGGGCTGGTATTTCCTTTAGTGGTGGAAATCTAGCGCTCACCGATGTCACCATCCGCAACAACACATCCCTTGATCGTGGGGGCGGCATTTTTAATGATGGCGGTGATGTCACCCTCACTCGAGTTGAACTCTCTGGCAACACAGCGACATCCGGTGGTGGCATCTTTAATGATGATGGCACTGTAACGATCACAGATAGCCTTATTGATAATAATGATGCAATTGGAACCACCGGAACAGAAGGTGGTGGCGGCATTTTCAACGATGCTGCTGGTGATATTAACCTTCTCAGAAGTACAGTTTCTGGCAATACCTCAGACAATATTGGCGGCGGTATTGTTAATAATGGCGATACTTTAGATATTCAGGACAGCACGATATCAGGCAACACGGCTGTCAACGGTGGCGGTGGTATTGATAATTACTCTGCTGGTCAAACTCTCAATCTCCGTACTAGTGTTGTGACGGGCAATGTCATTTCTGCTGGTGGTGGCTATGGTGGCGGCATTAAAGTTGGAGCTGGCGGTACGGCAACAATTACGGATAGTTTGATTACGGCAAACCGAGTCGATGGTGCTTTGTCAGATGGTGGCGGCATAGTAAACTTTGGCAATACAACGCTCCTGAGAACAACTGTTTCTGGCAATCGGGCCAATGGTTCTGGTGGCGGCATCTTTAATAATTACAATGACGATTTGACCCTGCAAGACAGCACTGTTTCCGGTAATACGGCTACAGGTGCAGGGGGCGGTATTTTCAACGATGGTAATACCGATTTGTTCAACAGCACGATTTTGGGGAACACCGCAACGGGTGCGGGTGGCGGCATTGCTAATGGCTATGGCGGTTCCGGGACAACTGTTTTTCTTGACATCACCAATAGCATTATTGCCAACAGTTCTGGTGCGGATATTGAAGACACTCTGAGTCCCTTTGGGCGAGCAACTACTGCCGCAGGTGAAAATATTGTTGAGAATAGCGCTGTCTCTATTGCTGGGAACCCAGTCATTACTGATGATCCATCTCTCATGCCTTTGGGAGATTATGGTGGTCTGGATGTGGGTGATCCCAATACCGGAACGAGTCCAATCACGACTCACTTTTTCTTTTTCGATAGTCCTGCTTTGAATGCGGGCGATAATGCTGCGGTGATTAGCACGACTGACCAGCGGGGTGGCTCTCGGATTGTTGATGTTGCGGTTGATTTAGGGGCTGTGGAGTTTCAAGGGGTGAGTCTATCCCTCGTCGGTGGTGATGGTCAAAGCACTGCCATTAATACGGATTTTGGGTCAGTGACTGTGGCGGCGACGGAAGTCACGTTCAATAATATTTTGGAAAATTTAGAGGTGCAGTTTGATGCGCCCAACAGCGGGGCGAGTAGTAATCCCACAAGCTTGTCGGGGACGACTAATAGTGCCGGACAGGTGAGTGTAACGCCCACGGCAAATAGTGTTGTGGGTTCCTTTGAAATTCAGGCGACAACTCCAGCTTTTTCTGTTAGTAATACCGCGTCTGCAACGTTAGAAAATACAGATACACCAAATATTGATGATTTTGATCCGGGTGATGGCGGTGCTGTGATTGAGGATTGTCTAACTGGGGCAGATTGTGCGGGTGACGACCCAAATATGTCAAATCCTGATGATCAACTTGCGGATGATAATGGTAGTAATCTTGCGGTCATCACAGGCAAGTTGGAAAAGATTCAGGAGCAAACGGGGGTAAATCCGGCTCTAATTTATGTGTTTTTTGTCCCATCAGAGGAGGAGGATACTCTGGTGAGTACTAAGGCTGAAAGCGGTAAGGATGATTTAACAAAAGATGTGACGCAATGGAGCTACAGGGGCGATCGCCTGAGTGATTTCCTTAATGCGGAAGAAAAATTCCTCAATCCGCCGGAAAAACTCGACAATGACGAAGAGCTGGAATTGGTGATGGTGACCTATTCTGGCAAGGTTATCCGCAAAAAAGTGCCGGGTGTGACAAGGGAAAATGTGATGCCTCTGGTGAGTGAATTTGTGGCGGGGGTAACGAGTCCCCGTTTCGGCGATCGCTATATGCAACCAGCCCAAGCGCTGCACAACATTTTTATTGATCCCCTCGAGCCAGATATCGAAGCGGAGCAAATTAATAATCTGACTTTTATTATGGATGAGGGTTTTCGGGCGCTACCAGTGGCAGCACTCCACGATGGCGACAAATTCCTGATCGAAAAATACAGTGTGGGTATGATGCCCAGTTTCTCGCTGACAAATACCTCTGGCTATATTCCCCCGCGTCAAAATCAACTCTTAGCGATGGGTGCATCGGAGTTTAATGGACTCGATGATCTTCCGGCGGCTCCCCTTGAAGTGGAAATTATTGCCGACCAAATTTGGCAGGGAACGTCGTTTGTGGAGCAACAATTTACGGTGGAGAATTTACTCGCAGCTCGTGAGCGCAATCCCTATAGTATTGTTCACCTCGCAACCCATGGTGAATTTCGCTCTGGACAAAATGATCGTTCATTTATCCAGTTCCATGATCAAAGGATCACGATGAATGAGTTATCCCGACTTCGCCTGAATGAGCCGCCCATTGAACTACTCGTTTTGTCTGCCTGTCGTACTGCTCTCGGCGATCGCCAAGCTGAATTAGGATTTGCTGGGCTTGCTCTGGCTTCTGGCGCAAAATCGGCGATCGGTAGCATCTGGTACGTCAGCGACGAAGGGACATTAGCACTGATGACGGGTCTCTACGAAAATTTGCAAAAGTCGCCTATCAAAGCAGAAGCGCTACAACAAGCACAACTATCGCTCCTCAGAAAGGACGTTTATGCCGAAGGCAATAAATTGATGACATCGAACGGCTCCATTACACTGCCGCCAGAGGTCGGTGATGTCTCCGATCAGGACTTTGCCCATCCTTATTTTTGGAGCGGTTTTGCACTAATTGGGAATCCTTGGTAGGGGAATTTTCTTGATAACCCCTAGCTGATGATATCTACCGCAAAGTTGTCTAGGCGATCGATTATCATAAATGTCAAGCTTCGTAAAGAATCGCAAAACTGTTCGTGCTTGGCACAGGAGTAGATAGACGATGGCAAATCAGCCTTGGCAAGAAGAAGAAAACATTGATCCCATTGAAACGCTCTTAAATGAATTTTCCGATCCCGAAGAGGCGGAGGAGGAGTTTCGGGAAGATTTTTTTCAAGGCCTTGGTGGTAGACGCAAAAAATCTGCGTTTATGTTGAGCCTTGTCTGGGCGATCGCCTTTGTTCTGCATACAGTGAGCTGGGGATCAACCGCTGTATTGGGCGCAACAGGACTCTTACTGATCCAAGCGATCCGCCTTGTTTCTCAGAAGCCAGATGAGTCGCCGACTCCCCTCACGGATGCTCAGTTAAATGATGCTCCCACGGTGTCTTTAGTCATTTCTGCAAAAAATGAAGAGGCTGTCATTGGCCGTCTCGTTAAAAATCTGTGTCAGCTTGATTATCCCGTCGATAAATATGATGTCTGGCTGATTGACGATGCTAGTACCGATAAAACAGGTCAAATCCTCGATGAACTCGCGCAGGAATTTTCCCAATTAAAAGTGGTTCACCGTCCTCCCAATGCTGGCGGCGGCAAGTCCGGTGCATTAAATCAAGTCCTCTCTGACACCCAAGGCGATATTGTGGCGGTTTTCGATGCTGATGCCAAAGCCCCCAAAGATCTCCTCCGCCATGTTGTGCCGATGTTCGATGATCAAAAAGTCGGGGCAATTCAAGTACGCAAGGCGATCGCCAACGAATCTCTAAATTTCTGGACAAAGGGTCAGGCGACGGAAATGATCCTTGATGGCTATTTCCAACAGCAACGGATTGCCCTAGGCGGTATCGGCGAACTGCGAGGCAATGGTCAATTTGTGCGGCGCACAGCCCTAGATCAATGTGGTGGCTGGAACGAAGAAACGATTACCGACGATCTCGACCTGACGATCCGTTTGCACCTAGACGACTGGAAGATTGGCTTTTTGCTAGAGCCTGCTGTGCAAGAAGAAGGCGTGACCAAAGCAATGTCATTGTGGCATCAACGCAGTCGCTGGGCTGAAGGGGGCTACCAACGTTACCTCGACTACTGGCGTTACTTCTCAAATCAACGTCTTGGTTTTGGCAAAAAGATTGATCTGTTTTCTTTCATTTTGATGCAGTACCTATTGCCCACTGCTGCGGTGCCTGATTTTGTATTTGCGATCGCCACCGGTCATTTCCCCGTGCTCTTTCCCATGACTGCCCTAGCGACATTACTGACATCTTGGGCGATGCTCGAAGGTACTCTACGGGTCTATAAAAAACAGCCTTGGACTTGGCAGAAATTGAGCAAGATTACCAACAGTTGTTTAGTGACTTCAGTGTATATGTTGCATTGGTTGGTCATCATGCCAGTGACTACTGCCCGTATGTCGGTGCGTCGTAAGCGGTTGAAGTGGGTAAAAACAGTGCACCAAGGCGAAGAAGAAACCCTTGCATCCCAGTCGTAATTTTAATCACTGTTACGTGATTTTTGTCGGGGTTTAGCCAGCTAAATCTCGATTTTTTTTAGTTAACGTGAGTTTTGCTTAAGCATGCTCGGAAGTACGACGCGGTGAATGGGAGAGC
>NZ_MRBY01000043.1 GCF_001904615.1 [Limnothrix rosea] IAM M-220 | reverse complement strand
AACCTGAGTTCGGTTTAAGAATGGTCTAGGATGACGACGCGGTGAAAGGGAGAGCGAGTGATGGGGAGATTTTTCATTCAAATAATTCTAATGCGGGTGTCCGTTGATATCCCGTGCCTCCCAATCCCAATGTCCCCGTGCCTCCCCCTCTCCGTGTCTCCCGATCCCAATGTCCCCGTGTCTCCTTTTCCCTGAAGCATTGAGGCGAAATCCTTAACCCAAACTGAGGTTTGTTAGGGCGATCGCCTGTTATATTGCGTAAACATCCTCAACAGTGACCGCAATATTTAATAAATAAAAAAGTCCCTTTAGCTAATAGCTAAACGATCAATCTAAAGGCATCAAACAATTGCCATACAATGAAATAAGATTATTCGGGTGTATCAAAGCTTTTATGCTCTTTCATCAACAACTTATCTTTCTCAACCGCAATGCTCTTTTGGCTCCCCAAGCACCCATTTTTTTATCAACTGGCGATCGCCATTGGCTATGTCTGTGCCATTCGCATTAGCAGCAACTTTGCGTCTTTGCCCGGTGAACTGACAGCGCTGTGGCTCCCTGCTGTTTTGGGTCTGATCGTTGTCTTAAAAATAGGTCGCCCGGCATTAATTGGCATTGCCATCGGTACAGCTTTTGATAGCTATTTTGCCCTCAGTCACTTGTTTCCTGATTTTTCCCTTTGGGCGATCGCCAGCCTAACAGTAGGAATTACCCTGAGCGAAGGCATTAGTCCCCTAATGTGTGCCACTTGGCTACAACAAAGACATAAAAATATTACAGCAATTTTTCAAACAACTAAAGGTATCTTTGAATTCCTTGGTATCAGCCTTTTTAGTAACAGTATTTCGGCCATAATACCAGTACTAACCTTTCATTGGTTTGGCATTATCACTAGCGAAAAATTAGTAATTTCTTGGCTTGTTTGGTTTTTAGGAGCAAGCCTAGCACAGCTTATTTTTGTGCCTCCTATTATACTCTGGCAATCATCTCACATAAAAAAAGACTCTTTATTAAATAGAGAAGTCATCCTCTTCCTTAGCCTATTAACAAGCATTAGTTATCTTGTTTTTTACCAAGGCTATTCCCTAGAATATTTATTTCTGCCATTACTCATTAGTTCCGTCTTCCGTTTAGAACAGCCACTACCACAAATATTCGTTGTCTTACTCTCAGCTATTGGCATCATTGCGACAGCGAATAACTATGGTTCCTTTGTCAAAGACTCTCCCCATGAATCACTATTATTTTTAGAATCTTTTGTTGCCGCTTATTCCATCACTGTCTTAATTATTTCTGCAATTTTACATGAAAAAGAAAGTGTTTCTCAAAAACTCAACGCAACCTTAGATTTCCTTGAAGAACGAGTATTTGATCGCACGGCTAAGCTACTGCAAACCCAGCTCATTCTTGATACCTTTATCGATACAGCACCCCTCGGTATGGCAATCATCGATAAAAACTTAAACTTTGTTAAAATCAATAATTTCCTTGCAGATATTGAGCAGAATCAAAACACTTTTCAAACAGTTCACCATAATGATTTGCATCCAGCCATACGCCATGAAATCACATCGAAATGTCGGACTATTTTAGAGAAAACACAAGCGACTCTCCGGGAAGAAGTGTATTTTCCTAGCCTAAATTCCGGATCAACTTGGTTGATGTCATACTTCCCAATTATTGACGAGCAGGGCAATATTTTTCGTGTTGGTTTTATTGGCTTAGATATTAGTGATCGCAAGCAGTTAGAGTTGATTTTACAGAAACAAGCACAACTTGATGGACTCACGAAGATCGCTAATCGGCGTAAATTTGATGAGGTATTAGAACGGGAGTGGCGACGGTGTAGACGGGATAATGCTCCCCTGTCGCTTTTGCTTTTTGATATTGACCAGTTTAAGGTTTATAACGATACCTATGGGCATGTCCAAGGAGATGAATGTCTCATTCAAATTGCGCAAGTTTTAAAAAAGCAAATTGGGAGAACTACAGATCTTGCGGCGCGGTATGGTGGTGAAGAGTTTATTGTGCTTTTATCAAATACGAATTCTATGGGGGCATGTCACATTGCGAATACGATTTTAGACTCCATTAGACAACTAAAAATCCCCCATAAAAATTCTTCTGTCATGCCATTTGTCACGTCTAGTTGTGGTGTGGCAACATGCATTCCTAGTGATCAGTCAAAGATGATTCATCTCGTAAATTTAGCGGATCAAGCGCTCTATCAGGCAAAGTCCCAAGGGCGTAATCAAATGATTGTTATTGAACTAGAAACAAAGTGTGAGACGGCCTAGAGGTTCTTTAGAATGCTTATGGTTTAGGGGCTAGGCTGAAATTTTGGTTGCAGTGTGGGCAGCGCAAATGTATTTGGTTTGGCATTCTCTAATGTTGTTTGACTCAAAGGTTTTGCGTATTTTTTTAAAGAAGGTTATTCTGCGCTCTTTAGGGAGTGCGATATAAGGGGATAAGGTTGTTAGTAAACTCAAGTATTCTTCTGGCTGATAATGGCGATCGCCGACGGCTTCAAAATGCTTTAAATGGGTAAAGTAGCCTGAAGTGACAAGCTCCTGAGCAATGCGATTGATATTCTGCCGTTGGGTTTCAAAGTTTTCGTAATCTGCAAAACTCGGCATATATTCTTGGTAAATCGGGTCAAGGTATTGATAAACTTCCTTTTCGGGTTGAGGCGCAGTACACCATAGCAAAACTATCTTGCCTTCAGGATTTAATAAATTGGCAAGTCTTGCACACCGCGTTTCTGCATCAAGCCAATGGAAAGATGTACTGGCGATCGCCCCATCAAATTTCTGTTGATTATTATCTGACCATTCCTCAAAGGTAGAGTTGTTGATATTGACGTTAGGAAAATCTTGAAATCGTTCCTTCGCAAATAAACAAGCTGTTGTATTGGGTTCCACGCAGGTAAGGTTATAGCCTCGCTGCACAAAATGTTGTGACGCATTGCCGGGTCCACTACCGACTTCAAGCAGTTTTAAGTTTTTGGTTTCGGGAAATTCTGCGCAAACTTGGTCAATAACTTTAGGTACATAGGGGGCACGATACTTTGCATAATCAACAGTGCTGGCTGCATACCAATCTTTGCGATTTTCGAGGGGTTGCTCATAAATTTTCTGGAAGAAACGGTCAAAATCTTTCATAGAAGTCCTTGCCTAAACTAAATGAGTGCGGTGTTGAATAAATGTCCTTCCTTGGGGAAGGTGCCGAAGGCGGAAGGGGTTGCGATAGGTTGTGTCACTTATGAAAAACAACTTTAAAAACCTGTGACAAGAGCTTCACCAAAATAATCGTAAATCTAACAACTGTAGGTTTAAAGGAAAAAGAGCGAATTTAACAAGTCATATCGGTTACGTTTCGGAGCCGGATAGATAAGGTAATCTAAATTGAGAATTTGAGCCTGAATGAGAAGGAGTTCTGATGAGCTATCGTATGTCCCGCCGCGCCTACGCTGAAACCTATGGTCCTACGGTTGGCGATCGCCTGCGCTTGGCAGATACGGAACTTTGGCTCGAAGTTGAACGGGATTTTACGACCTACGGTGATGAGGTCAAATTTGGTGGGGGTAAGGTGATCCGCGATGGCATGGGTCAGTCGGCGGTGACTCGTGCAGATGGTGCTGTTGATGTGGTGATTACTAACGCGCTCATCGTTGATTGGTGGGGCATCGTTAAAGCCGATATTGGCATTAAAGATGGCAAAATTCACAAAATCGGTAAGGCGGGCAACCCAGATATTCAGGATAATATTGATATCATTATTGGCCCCGGCACTGAGGCGATCGCCGGAGAAGGACATATCCTCACAGCGGGTGGCATCGACAGTCACATTCACTTTATTTGTCCCCAGCAAATCGAGGTGGCGATCGCCAGTGGGATTACGACCATGATTGGCGGCGGCACAGGCCCAGCGACGGGAACCAATGCAACAACCTGTACGCCCGGCGAATGGAACATTTATCGAATGCTCGAAGCCGCAGAAGCTTTCCCGATGAATATCGGTTTTTCCGGGAAGGGCAATAGCGCGAAACCCGAAGGTCTGATTGAGCAGGTTAGAGCCGGGGTAATTGGTTTAAAACTCCACGAAGACTGGGGGACAACTCCCGCAACCATTGATACCTGTTTAGGAGTTGCCGATGCCTTTGATGTGCAAGTCGCCATCCACACCGATACCCTCAACGAAGCAGGTTTTGTGGAAACAACAATTGGAGCATTTAAAAATCGCGTCATTCACACCTATCACACCGAAGGGGCTGGAGGCGGCCACGCACCGGACATCATTAAAGTTTGCGGAGAGGCAAACGTATTGCCATCATCAACCAATCCCACCCGTCCCTACACCATGAATACCCTCGAAGAGCACCTTGATATGTTGATGGTGTGCCATCACCTCGACAAGAGCATTCCCGAAGATGTGGCGTTTGCGGAGTCCCGTATCCGTCGCGAAACGATCGCCGCCGAGGATATCCTCCACGACATGGGGGCATTTAGCATGATTGCATCGGATTCTCAGGCTATGGGTCGTGTGGGAGAAACCGTGATTCGTACTTGGCAAACCGCCCACAAAATGAAGGTGCAGCGGGGCGCATTATCAGAGGAAACAGGCGATAACGATAACTTCCGCATTAAACGCTACATCGCGAAGTACACGATTAATCCCGCCATTACCCACGGCATCGCCAATTATGTTGGTTCTGTGGAAGAAGGAAAATACGCGGATCTTTGTCTCTGGAAACCCAGTTTCTTCGGCGTAAAACCTGAACTCGTCCTTAAAGGCGGGGCGATCGCCTACGCCCAGATGGGAGACCCCAATGCCAGCATTCCCACCCCACAACCCGTCCATATGCGCCCCATGTTTGCCAGCTACGGCAGAGCCATTAATCCCACGTCTTTAACCTTCGTTTCCCAAGCAGCAATAGAAGCCGATGTCGCCACAAAACTTGGTTTACAAAAAACGGTTCTGCCTGTTTCTGGCTGCCGAAATCTCAGCAAAGCCGACCTGAAGCTTAATGATTACTTGCCTAAAATGGAAGTAGATCCAGAGACTTACCAAGTGCGTGCCGATGGTGAACTTCTGGTCTGCGAACCCGCGACAGTCTTGCCAATGGCTCAAAGATATTTTCTTTTCTAATTGAATCAGCTTTGTAACCAAGCATAAAAATTAATGCTTAGTCGAGTGATATATCTATTCGGATTCTACTTTTGAATATCTTTAATGCATCATTCATAGAGTTCGATTTTTTGGAGCTTTTTATGAATATTTCATTAACTCAGAATGAAGTACGAACTATCTTAAGAACATTACTCTTTTTAGCAAAGGTAGATGGTGATATTTCAGAAAACGAATTTGCCATTATTAGACAACTTAGAGAAATTCACTATTGTCCATTTAATCCTGTAGAGGAATTTAAACAATTACCCAATGATATTCGATTAGTTTTAAGTGATCTTGAGAGAGTCAAGGCAAAAAAGTATTTAGCAAAACTCTTAATTCACTTTTGTTACTGTGACGGCATCTACAGTGCAACTGAACGGTTAACCCTTCATCATATTGCTGAAGGATTGGGTACTCGGGCAGACTTTATTTTCAAAGTAGAAAAGATTTATGCCCATGAGGCACAACAAGCAATATCTAACTATGTGCGACAGCATCCCGATGAAATAGAAGGGAATCCCAATAACTTTTCATGGCAAAACATTGCAATGACAACAGGTTTGGTGGTTGGTGGTGGTGCAGCAATGGCGTTGAGTTCTATATCCACAGCAAATTTCTTACCTATTTTTCATACCTGAAAATAGTTGATTATATCTTTAGAAAAGATGAAATAGAAAACGAGCATTTTTACTTATTTTATAAATCGAACTAGTAATTAAATTTAGCTAGAAAGTCAAAAGTCATTCACTTATCTGTTGCGGCGATCGCCTGTCTATACCTCCAGACTAAAATCGTTGTTGCGAATTAAAATGATTAGCCATTCAACTATCCATAAACTGCTTACGAATAAACGGAGAAGTCATAGCCCGAAGTAGACTGCCATAATTGAGGCTAAAATTCACCGCATCCCCAACTTGTAAATTATGTTTTCCACTATCAAGAATAAGATGGTCGCTACTAGAGCCTAATATTTTTAAAGGGCGATCTAAGCTTAAACCAGAAACCAAAGTATCTTGTTTTCCTAATGCAATGATTGACCTTTGATGTATACCTTGATCTTGAAAAATTGGTACATTACCAAAGGCATCTCGGCAAATTTCACCAAAAGGTAAAGATGGCTTTTTTTTAGATTCGATCACCTCAGCCACCAGCTGAAAAGCCTTAGTCTGTAAGCCCGGAATCACATTGCCATAAACTGTTTCACAGCCGAGAAAAATGGATTCTCCCAAGCGCAAATTATTAACTCTCCCTACAGCTTGGGTTTCCTTATACCAATCATAGTTGGCGGAGTTTCCCCCTGAAACAATGCTGAAATCAATCAAAAATTTCCTTTCGAGTAACTCAACTTGTTCTGATAGCCCATGCATATTTTGATCATCTGGTTTAATGCCGCCATAGCAAGCCAAATTACAACCAAGTCCAACAAGTTTGATTTGGCTTAACTTTAAAACTTCTCCGATAAATTCGGCTAGATCACAAGGTAATATCCCTTCGCGGCGATCGCCCAACTCCACCATCAAAATTATCCGATGAATCTTATTACTTAAACCCGCATAATAGGCAATTTTTCTAATCGTTTCCAGCTCAGAATTTAGACTAATATCGACAATTTCAACAATCAATTCTGCCTGACTGGGAGCCGTACGCAACAGCACAAAATCAGTCGATATACCCGCAGCCTGCATTCTTTGAATATTTTCAAGGCGAGAGTCCGCAATAAATTTAACCCCCCCTTGTACCATCGCTTCGATAATTGCAGGTTCCCCAAGGACAGCCTTAGAAACACCCATAATAGAAATACCTTGTGCCCCATAAAGATCTGCCAGAATCCGAGTATTAGCCCGTATTTTGGATAGATCTATTTCCATCCTCGGCATAAATGGTTGCATTTATTTTTCTAAAAAATCATCTATGCTTTTGCTAAAACACGGGTCTCTGGTAAATTTTCTGGCTTAATCTTTTGACTCAGTTTAGGAAAATGAACAGCTAATGATTGGATCAATTTTTGGCAGCCATAGCTCAATACATCCGTCGTCGGCAGATTTAGCTGAGCCTCATATTGCTGAATCGTGCTCAAAATCTCTTCCGTTGCCAAATTTTCGTGACTTAAGGCGATCGCCAACACCCTAGCACTCGAAATTGTCTCAATCAGCTGAATTTCGCTCTCAATAGTCGGCATCAATAAAGCCGGAAAATCACATCGAAACTCCCGTGCTGGTGGATGTTGCAAAATAATGCCGTCCGGCATACTACCTTTCAAAATACCCAAAGAACTCATAAAAGCAGGATGACTGACAGCACTTTGCCCCTCGACCAAAATAATATCCGGCCTTTCTTGCTCGAACGCCTGAACCACAGCATTTTCGATTTCACCGATGACAAATTGCGAAATAAGAGCATCAATCGAAGCACCATAAACCGCTCCCTGCATCAAACTAGTCTGACCCGTCGCCACTAATACAGACTTAATACCAAGCCTATTTAAAATATTATTTAGTTCCACAGCAGTGGTCATTTTGCCACAGGCACAATCAGTTCCCAATATGGCGATGACTGGCACAGTAACCTCATAAATTCGCCCTGAAAAAACATGGAGATCTTTTACATTTGGTGATTTTCTAATGTCTTTAATTTGGACATTATTTTGGGCAGCCACGGCAACAAATTCTGGATCTTCCGAGAAAAATTCGTGGAGACCATTAATAATATCCATGCCATGTTCCATGGCTTCTAAAATCAAAAGTCTTTCATCATCAGGAATGCAAGCATCCAATGGTGCTTTGCCATAAATATAGCAGTTTGGCGTTTCTGAAAGATGGGCTAAGGCATCCTGAAAATCAAAAAATATAGGGATATGACTCGTTGCTTCTCCTAAGGTTTCCCCGGCATCCTTACCTGCTGATAAGCTATCAATCACACCCACAATTGTATAAAGCTCTGAGTGCCGAACCAAGGCAGCTGTTGTTTTTCCGTCTACTAAACCAAATTGATCTTGGCAGTAAATCAGTGCCGTTTTTTTCGTGATTGCCATCAGGTAGACTTCTCTTTAATAAATTATTACAAAAAATTCTCGAAAAGCTATTTTAAAATCATCGCTCCTTCCTGAAATTTGATATTTTCTTTTATGTTTTCAAGCATAAAATAGGTATATCTATTAAAAATTGCTCTTTTTTATTATTTCGGATCTAACCAAAAAAAAGACAATCGTCCCTATAAAATCAAAAAACTCTTAAGAGTAATGATAATTTAATCAAATATCTTGATTAATAAGATAAAAACACATTTTCTGTCGGAGGTAAATATTAGCATAACCAGATTGTAACCTAGAATACTTTTAGCTGTTGTCTTATCCCAAAATATCAGCCCAAAGTGGCATATCAATTATTAGTAAATATAGTTTGTTCTGCGATAATTTACCCTAACAATGGTATAAGGTTGTCGAAAATGTATTGCTCTAAAAAACACACGTAATGAAGGGCGATCGCCGCCTGCTCATAAACAGTGACGTTATAACTGCATTTTGCCCGTAATACTCCCGCGGCCAACAGACTAATCACTGGGGATGATTGGGAGTCAGCCTGAAGACTAAAATACAGTCAACAAAGCACGAACATTGGAGAGATTCTAAGGAGATGGATAGACAAGAAGTTTTAGATATTGTCAAAGCCCATCAAGAGCGCCTCAATGATTTTGCAGTAAAAGATTTGTTCTTATTTGGCTCAGTGGCGCGAGATGAGGCAACGACAGCTAGTGATGTAGACTTTCTTGTGAATTTTAGTCGTCCAGTAGGTTTATTTACGCTACTAGGATTAAAAGCATTTTTAGAAGATTTGTTGGGATGTGAGGTCGATATTGGCACAGCAGATTCTCTACGCCCTCATTTACGAGAGACAGTCTTAAAAGAGGTGGTTCGAGCTGTCTAGAGAATTTAGGTTACGGATACAGGACATGTTGGCAGAAATTGAGGTGATCGAAAATACGATCAATAATTTAAACATCAAAACTTTTGTCAAAAATCAGCAGGCGTTGCGGGTTGTTTTATACGGTTTAGCTGTGATTGGGGAGGCGATCGCCAGTGCAATCTCGGAATTAAAAATAGCTGACCTGACAATGTCTTAGGATTCAGACTAAAAATATACGGAATTGAGAGCAAAAATGTGATTGTCGCTTGCTCATACATAGTTACCTCATAAACCTATTTCACCCTTTCTCAATGAGTTTCGGCAATGATATCTGTTGTTGCAAAAATTATGGAGCATACGTTTGCTCTAGGAGAGCACAAAAAAGATTTTGCGATTTGAACACAAGTAATGTGTAATGCCCGGAGGGCAATCTGATTTTGGTGTAAGACTTAAAACCTGTGAGTTTAGAAGTTGTGCTGCCCGACTATTGATGCACAAGAAAACTAAACAGGCAATTGAGAAAAATAGTAATTGTGATCCTGATGTCTCTCTATGCAGCAGCTGCTGGAGGTCATATCGATCTCAAAGACACCTATGTGGATGAAATTCTAAAGGTTTCACTCACTCTGGTTAAGGAAGATCCGAAAGTAAGCAATCGGAAAAAAAGAGCTAAACTGCGCCGTCGAAAGGTAAAGACACGCCGCAAGCTTGATTGATAATAGTTAGAGCCCTCAGTTAATTCTGGGGGCTTAATTTATGAGTGTCCTTTCCCTTGACAAAAAGCTCGCCGCGATAGATAAACAGAGATCGCCTACTCCGCCAAATCCCCGGAATTGGTACAGTAATTAGAAGCCACCAAAAATAGACAAGATTTATGTTTGACGCACTAGCAGAACGCTTAGAAGATGCCTGGAAATCCCTGCGAGGGCAGGACAAAATCAGTGAATCTAATATTAAAGATGCCCTGAAGGAAGTGCGCCGCGCTCTGCTCGAAGCCGACGTAAACTTGCAGGTGGTCAAAGGCTTTATTGGCGATGTCGAAAAAGCAGCCCTCGGTGCAGACGTTATCTCTGGGGTAAACCCCGGCCAGCAGTTCATCAAGATCGTTAACGATGAACTGATCAAAATCATGGGAGAAAGTAATGCTCCCCTCGCCGAAGCAGAAAATAAACCGACCGTTATTTTGATGGCAGGTTTGCAGGGTACGGGTAAAACCACTGCAACCGCAAAACTCTCCCTATTTCTCCGCAAACAAGAAAAGACAGCCTTAATGGTTGCTACCGACGTTTATCGTCCGGCGGCGATCGACCAGTTAAAGACCCTTGGAGCTCAGATTAATGTTCCGGTATTTGACCTCGGTAGCGATGCAAACCCTGTTGATATTGCCCGCCAAGGTGTTGAGAAAGCAAAAGAATTAGGCGTTGATTACGTCATCGTAGATACGGCTGGTCGTTTGCAGATCGATGCCGACATGATGGGTGAGCTGAAGCAAATTAAAGACACGATTCAGCCCGACGATATCCTGCTTGTTGTCGACGCAATGACAGGTCAGGAAGCGGCTAGCTTAACGCGGACTTTCCACACTGAGATTGGTGTAACTGGTGCGATCCTCACGAAAATGGATGGCGATACTCGTGGTGGTGCGGCTTTATCCGTCAGAACCATTTCAGGTCAACCCATTAAATTTATTGGTGTCGGCGAAAAAGTTGAAGCCCTCGATCCCTTTTATCCCGACCGGATGGCCTCCCGAATCCTTAATATGGGTGACGTTCTGACCCTCGTGGAGAAAGCACAGGAAGCGATTGATCTTTCTGATGTGGAGGAGATGCAGTCGAAGTTGCTTGAAGCTCGTTTTGATTTTGACGACTTCGTGAAGCAGATGCGCCTATTGAAGAATATGGGTTCACTGGGCGGTTTGATGAAACTGATCCCCGGCATGGGTAATAAGCTTGACAGCGGCATGTTAGAGCAGGGTGAAGAGCAACTCAAACGCGTCGAAGTCATGATCAACTCCATGACCAAAGAGGAACGAAAAAATCCAGATTTACTGGCTCAAACGCCGAAGCGTCGTACCCGCATTGCTAAGGGGGCGGGAATGTCCGATAAGGATGTCTCGAAGCTAATCTCTGATTTCACTCGGATGCGGAAAATGATGCAGCAAATGGGTCAAGGGGGCGGCATGCCTGGAATGGGTGGCATGGGCGGCCTCGGTGATATGTTTGGTGGCGGTATGCCCGGCATGCCCGGTATGGGTGGTGGTCGTCCCGGTCGCGGTGGTGGCGGCCGTAAAAAAAAGAAAAAAAACAAGAAGAAAAAAGGCTTTGCTGATCTTTAATTTGATCCCTTCGCTAGTATGTGCCTGTTGCTTAGACAAAGAGGATTGAGCAAATGAGTACGTTATACGAAAAGTTAGGTGGGGCGGCGGCTGTTGATCTTGCGGTGGATAATTTTTACCAAAAGGTTTTAGCTGATGATCGTGTGAAAGCATTTTTTGCGAACACGGATATGGATCGCCAAAAATAGCATCAAAAGATGTTTATGACCTATGCTTTCGGTGGATCGGATACGTTTAGCGGACGTTCTATGCGGGCTGCTCATAAGGATCTTATTGCAAATCAGGGGTTGTCTGATGAGCATTTTGATGCGATCGCCGAAAATTTGGTAGCGACTCTCAATGACCTCAGTGTGCCTCAAGATTTAATCGATGAGGTTGTGACCATTGTCGGCTCCGTTCAGCACCGTAATGATGTTTTAAATCGCTAAAACTTTAAACTGCTAAAACAAGTTAGCGAATACTAATCAAATTTCTGAATTTACGATTGAGCATATCTATAGAGAATGTTCAATTTTTTGTTTTTATCGCCAATTTCCAACCATCACACAGGGAGCCCAGACAAAAGGATGGCTGTGTTCAGCACCGTTAAGCAAACTCAACTGCGCTTGGCGTAATGATTCGCTCCGGGAAAGATTCTCGCCCCCATATTTTTCCCATCGCCAGCACCATGCTGTTTGTTAACCGGAGGTGAGGCTAAGCAGAGTTTGGCACAGTGGACAGTAGAGAAGGTGGTGGGGAAATCTCCTCAGCTCATAAGTTTGGACAAAAATATCGTGAGCATAATCTTAATATTCCCTGTGTCTTCGAGTCCCCACGTTGCTTTGTTTCCAAGAATTTCAGATGTAATCTTTAAGCAAAACTGACGTTTTGTTAGCGATCGCCGAACCAGCTCCCTACTTTTTTCTTTGCTTCGAGATACTCGGCCATTTCTTGCCGTTGTGAAACAGTTAAAACATCGCGAATATCCATCATTTGTCGAAACTTTAAATCTGCAATGTCCTCACGCAGATTACTAACGGTGCGATATTGCCTTTCCAATTGACTGCGACTGGCGTTACTTTGCGCAAGGTTTTGCATGGTTGCGCGAGCTGTACGCATCTGGGAGGTCAGGGTATTCATTTGGGAGCTATATCGTTGGCGAATCCCTTGAATTTGTTGTTTTTGGCTATTGGAAAGATTAAGTTTATCCATTAATTCGCCGCGATTTTGCTTAAGATTTTCGGCAAAACGGTTGGCGAGTAAAAGTTGGCTAGAGTCCGATGGCTCAAGGGTAAAATCTGAAACTTGGGCGATCGCCGGACTAAAGCTACTCAGCACTAACGCCGTGGTGCTGGCGAATAAGAAAGATTGTCTTAACATAGTGTTACTCCAAAAAATAAGCGAAATAGATTGTGGCCGTCTATTAAAAAACAGATTGATTCCGGGCAATGACAACATCGCAATCATCAATTCAGAAAAAACTTGTTAGAGCTAGGGCACAGACATTAACTCTTCATAACCTAAATACGTTTCAGAGGACTCTGTACCGCGGAATGGATCACTCCAAGCCGTTTCTAAATACGTAGCAAAATCTTCGGTAGGGGTTTGGTTCATCGATGGTTGCAGCGTTGGTTGCAGCATTGTCAATGTCGGTGGTTGCCAGTCATAGTCGGCAATCTGTGGTGTCTGTAAATAGGACTGGTAACGCCCCCATACCAAGGTCATCCCGGCGGCGATCGCCGTGGGAATGAGCCAAACCACTTTCGCCCGACCCGATGATCGAGATTGCGAGCTTGGGGACTTTTCAGCAATTAAAGCCATGAGAGAAGCCTCAGCATGGGAGGCAGCCGGCGGCGGCACAGGCTCATACTGCTTGAGAAAATTAACGAAAGACTGATCATGGTTGGATTTCATAATTGAACTCCTTGGGATTCGAGAAACTGACGCAGCGATCGCCGACCGTGGTGGAGACGAGACTTTACCGTACCCACTGGTACCGATAAAATTTCAGCCACTTCTTTTTGGGGGAGATCTTTAAGATCATGAAGCACCAACACAGCCCGCTGATCCAAACTAAGCATTTGCAAACCCTGCTGCACTAAATCTTGATAATGTAGCGTTGCCAAACCACCGGAATCAGCTGCCGCAAACTGGGATGATGACTCTGGTAACATGTCAATGGACGTAGTTTGTCGTTTAGCAAAACGTCGCCGTTGGTCTGTGGCCACATTCCAACAGATACGGTAGAGCCAAGTTGAAAAATACTGGGGATTTCTCAGCTTCGGTAAACCTTGCCACGCCTTTAAAAATACATCTTGCACCAAGTCATCTAGTACCGCTTCGCCACAAAGTTGGTAGAGGGTAGATCGCACTTTTTTCTGATAGCGCCGATAGAGCATCTGAAAACTTTGGCGATCGCCCTTTTGACAGTGATCCACCAAAATCTCGTCTGAGACTGCGGCTAATTGTTCCGTAGACAAACGGGACATCCCCTACTCCGGTCGCTTAGTCATGGCACAGTTTTTTAGACCAGAGCCGCCGGGGAAAGGTTCAAAAACGCCGTAAATCCCCATCCTAGAAATCTTTTTCGTAAAAGTCTTGTCAAAACCCAGAAGTATGGCTATGATAGATAACCGTTGGAGTTAGCGTCAACTTCAACGACCCCAATCCTCAGTAGCTCAGCGGTAGAGCGGTCGACTGTTAATCGATTGGTCGCAAGTTCGAATCTTGCCTGGGGAGTTTAATTTAATTCAAACCTGCTTGGTAGCTAGGTTCTTCGGTGTTTTTTGTTCTCCGGCGGAACGTTAAAACATTGCAAAATCTAACGCTCTTTGGCGATCGCCCTTTTTTAAACGCTACAAGGGAAGTAAGTCCGAGGGCATGCTTTTAATGGGGCAAATTTTTTCGTTGGGTCGGCAAGTTTGGCAGAAATCTCCTTTCCCGGTGAAAGTGCTGGGGGTGATGGGGGCGATCGCCTTGTCTATTCGAGTGACTCCCTATTTCGTCCCGATGCGCGCCGCAGATATTGCCCAAACGGATCAAGCCTTTACGTTTTATGATCGCCACGGTTTACGGTTGGGAACAGTCCTCAGTGAAAATCAAGAGGAAACGTCGGTTGTTGAGCTTGACGAAATTTCGCCCTATTTTAAACAAGCAATCCTCTCGGCAGAAGACAAGAATTTTTATGGCCATGGGGCGCTAGATCTAAAGGCGATCGCCCGTGCCATGCTCCAAGCAGCCAAACATCGAAAAATTGTCAGCGGTGCATCAACGGTAACCATGCAATTGGCGCGGATGCTAGAGCCAAACCCTTGGACAATTCCGGCGAAGTTACAGGAAATTTGGTTGTCATGGCGATTAGCGGCGGGGATGACCCATGATGAGATTTTGGCGGCTTATATCAACCGTCTGCCCATGGGCGGCAATATTTATGGCGTAGAGGCGGCAGCGCGGATTTATTTTGGGGTGTCGGCGGCAGATTTGAGTGTGGCACAGGCGGCGGTGTTGGCTTCATTGCCCAATAATCCTGTTTATTTAAACCCTTACGAATATTGGGAAAACCTCAAGGTGCGTCAAAAATACGTGCTGGATCGCATGGTCGTCGATGGCTATATTTCCCAAGTTCAAGCCGATCAAGCCTTTGCGGAAAATCTAACGTTGCAACCCCGTCACCAAGGCATTGAAGCTGCGCCTCATTTTCTTTTTTGGTTAACGGATCAACTCGATTCTGCTGACCATCCCACCGTTAAAACGTCCCTTGAACGCGAGTTACAGAAATTTGTGACGGGGCAAGTTCAACAAACGGTTTTGAATTTAGGACAACGGGATGTTACCCAAGCGGCGGCGATCGCCCTCGATAACGAAACGGGAGAAATTTTGGCTTACGTGGGTTCGCGGGATTATTTCGATCAAGCTAATGGGGGACAAAATGATGGTGTACAAGCTTTGCGGCAACCGGGTTCTACCCTCAAACCTTTTTTGTATCAACTGGCGTTAGAGCAGCGAACGATGCAAGCAAATACGGTTTTGGCTGATATCCCGACCTATTACGCGATTCCCGGCGAAAAACTCTACGAACCCACCGATTACAGCGAAACGTTTTTGGGGCCTGTGCGGGTGCGCTTGGCGTTGGCGAATTCCTTAAATATTCCGGCGGTGCGGGTGTTGGAGGATGTTGGCGTGGCAAATTTTCTGACGCGATTACAGGATTTGGGTTTTGGGCATCTCGACCAAGACCCCGAATATTACGGTTTAGGTTTGACCCTCGGTAGTGGCGAGGTGAATTTACTGGAGTTGGCTAATGCGTATCGGGCGATCGCCAATCAAGGAAATTTTGGAGAGATTACAGGTGTGTTGGAAGGAGAAAGATCCCCCCTAGCTCCCCTTGTCGAAGGGGGGAATGAGAGTTCTAGCTGGCAGCTTATTACGGATATGCTCAGTGATAAACAGGCACGGGCGATCGCCTTTGGGGTAGATTCAGCGTTAAATTTGCCCTTTCCTGCCGCAGTGAAAACTGGAACTTCCTCCAATTATCGCGATACGTGGACAGTGGGCTTTACAGAAAAATATACGGTGGCGGTTTGGGTCGGTAATTTTGATGGGTCGCCGATGAATGGCGTTTCTGGGGTGATGGGGGCAGCTCCGTTGTGGCGAGAAATTATGTTGCAGCTCCACAAAAACCAAGAACCTAGTGCTTTCCCTGAACCTACTGACATGGTGAAAAAGCCTATTTGTGCCCTCTCCGGCAAAAAATCCACGGGTCTATGTCCGGCGATCGCCCAAGAATATTTTTATCCCGAAGATCTCGCTCAATATGAGACCGATACCGACGATTTTTATCAAGAGATCAACAGCGAAATCCAACTCACTTTACCCGCCGAATATAACGATTGGCTCGCCACCCAAACCCGCATCGATGTGCCCCAAAGCGGTTTGCAAATATTGTTTCCTAATGATGGCGATCGGCTGTTGAGTTTTTCCGGAGACACAAACGAATTGCAAATTCAATATCAGACTATGAATAATCAACCTGTGCAGTGGTTTTTAAATAATCAGCCTTGGCAACCCACCGAGCCGAATCATCCAAAACTAGAAATAAAACCCGGTAACTGGAGCCTAAAAGTTCAACAAGGCAACGCTGAACATCAGGTAAATTTTGTAGTGGAGCAAGGTGAACTAACTGAAAGTAAACGAGGGTTTTCCGTGAACTAAACCGACAGACTCTTTACAATAGTTTCTAGATTTTTATAGAGACCCCAAAACCATGAAAATGCTACACACCATGATTCGCGTGGGAAACCTCGACGAATCGATCAACTTTTACTGCGATGTCCTCGGCATGAAACTGCTCCGCAAAAAGGACTATCCCGGCGGTAAATTCACCCTTGCTTTTGTGGGCTATGGCGACGAGAAAGACAATACCGTTATCGAACTTACCCACAACTGGGATACCGACAGTTATGACCTTGGCAATGGCTTTGGTCACGTGGCTCTGGGCGTTGATGATATTTATGGCACTTGCGAAAAAATCCGCGAACTCGGTGGCAAAATCTCCCGCGAACCCGGCCCGATGAAGCATGGCACAACAGTGATTGCTTTTGTTGAAGATCCTAACGGCTACAAAATCGAGCTAATTCAAATGAAAAAAGACACGGTTTAAATTTATAGCTTCATTTCAGGTAGTTGAATCGAAGGGATTCGGTAAGCTATCTGAATAAAAGTAACCATCTAAAATTAAATCATGCAATATTGTGACGGGGATCATGTTGTTAGGTACACAGCGATCGCCGAATACTCACACAGAGTTCTGTAGTGTTATACAGACATTTTTGTATAAAACAAACTATGGAACCTATTCTTAGCAGCTCAAGACGATTTATGACTTTTCCACCGCAGGACGAAGATTATTCAGTGTTGTGGATGGATCAGGGAGTCCCAAAAAAAATTGGAACATTACCCAGAGACATTGATGCCGAAGAAATCCCTCAATTGCTGAACTTTCTTGAAACAATACATAACTTAGGAGTAGAAAAAGGAAAGCGAATAGGAAAAAAAGAAATTTTCAACTATTTACAGCAGCAATGTCAAAGCCTAGAGAATGCAGATCAGTAACTTTCATCAGCCTAATGAAAAATAAAATATAAAAAGCTAGTGGCGATCATTTTTGATAATCGCCACTCTTAAAAACTTCACAATCTCAGTCTAAGCAGATGCGTCGGCAGTTTTATTTTTGCGGCGTTTTGTCCAACGGTAGGCAACAAAGCCACTGAGTCCAAGGGCTAAAAAGATCATAATTGGGCTGTGCAAAACAATTGAAATGAGGATTGTTGCGCTCGATAAAATTGCGGCAAGGATAAACGCGACAAATCCTGACGCATTTCGGCTGAGTCCGCCAATAAATGGAATAAAGTCAAGCACAACACTTAAGGGTTCAACCATCATGGTTAGGCCAATCCACATCATGCCAAACCCTACGCCGCGTAAAATCCAAGTCATTGTTTTGTGGGAGGAGGCAAGGGAGGCGATCGCCTGTTCACGGGTTCCCTTTAGGAGACGATAAACAGAAATACCGCGAATTTTGTGGGGTGATAGATTCTGTGGCGCTGAAAATTCCCCAAAAACCGTAGTTTGAATATTGCCAGGTAGCGCCTTGTAGCTAAGGCGTATATCACCAACATTAGGAGCTTGTAGCGTCCCTGTGCCGAGAAAAATATAGTTACCCGATTGCTGAGATTGATACTCTGGCGAAACATTTTGGGGCGAAAGCTTAACGTTGTCTGAAATCGGATAAGACAAATTCGCTAAATCTAATTTGAAATCACCAACATTGGCTGTCCTCACTTTCAAACTAGCATCATCAATAGTTTTAGTTGGATTTTTATGACCAGCAGGCCGCTCAAAACCAGAAGAATTAGCAGGGTTACTCTCCCATTGCTTTGAATAGGAATAAGTCGTCGTTTTTGTTTCGGAGCCACCTGTATTTTTTTTCGTTTCCGTTTGGGTATTTTCTACCCACGCAAACATTTCTGAGCGTCGTCTCAGAGCGATATAATCGCCCGCACTCAAATAGGGGTTATCGCCAAGGGTTTCAGGGCTGGCTAAAGTGCCAGTGACGGAAACAAATTCGCCAATATCGACTGTCGGCACACCTGTGGCTGGAATTTCAGTGGCCTTTTTTACCACCTTCGATAAATCAACTCGTCCCTCATTCCAGTACAAAACACCAAAGGCTGCCAAAAACAGCACAATGCCTAAGAACACACCAATAATGGAGTTTTTAATGCGCTCAAAATAACCTGTGGTTTCCGTTCTAACGACTTGATCACTCATGGCGAAAGCTAAATTTTTATGGTGGTGAGTTGATTTAAAAAATGATGATTTTAGGATAGGTCTTAGGTGATAAATTTTCGAGTTTTGTGATCCTTTGCAACCATCTGTAACGTTGTCTGACCTCTGTTTGGCAGGATGTTACTCTTCGTGAATGTCTATGAGGAGAATCAATTCTTGATTTGGGCGATCCCATAGGATAGGATTTAGCTCTGCAAAACCATCGAACCCTATTGGGTGGCGGCGTTCTCAGACAAAATTTATGTGAGGAAAAATAAACCATGGAAGACAAACATATGTTGATGATTCCGGGGCCAACACCGGTACCGGAAAGCGTCCTCTTGGCGATGGCAAAGCATCCCATCGGTCACCGCAGCGGAGCCTTTAGCGAAATTATGGCGGAGGTAACCGAAAATCTCCAGTGGCTCTTCCAAACGAAAAATGATGTGTTTTGTCTCGCAGCTAGTGGTACTGGCGCGATGGAAGCTGGTTTAATTAATTTCCTCGACTCTAGTGATAAGGTTCTTGTCGGCACTAATGGTAAATTCGGCGATCGCTGGGCAATTATTTGCGAAACCTACGGCATGGATGTCGAGCGTATCGAAGCACCTTGGGGAGAAGCTCTCGATCCAGAAGCCTTTAAAGCAAAATTAGCAGCGGATACTAATAAAGAAATTAAAGGTGTTGTGGTCACCCACTCTGAAACATCGACAGGTGTTTTAAATGACCTTGAAACCATTAGCGGTTACGTCAAAGACCATGGCGCATTAATGATCGTCGATTCTGTCACCAGCATGGGATCTTGCAATGTCCCCGTTGATGAATGGGGTCTAGATGTTGTTGCTACCGGCTCCCAAAAAGGCTTTATGTTGCCACCGGGTTTGGGTTTTGTCTCCGTCAGCGATAAAGCTTGGGCGGCCTACGAAAACGCCAAAATTCCTCGTTTTTACCTTGATTTAAAATCAGCGAAAAAGAGCCTCGCGAAGAATACAACGCCTTTTACACCGCCAGTGAATCTGATTTTTGGTTTACAAACAGCATTACAAATGATGAAGCGAGAGGGCTTAGAAAATATCTTTGCCCGCCACGCACGTCTCACCGAAGCGACTCGCGCCGCAATCAAAGCTCTTGGTCTCAAAACCTTTGCGCCGGATAGCAATGCCAGTAAGGCTGTGACATCTGTTGATCCTTCGCCCATTGGTGCTGAGGATATTCGGAAGGCGATGCGATCGCAGTTTGATATTGCTTTAGCGGGTGGTCAAGATGATTACAAAGGTAAAATTTTCCGCATCGGTCACCTTGGCTTTGTCCATGAACGGGATGTCATCACGGCGATCGCCGCGCTCGAAGCCACATTACAAAGTCTTGGTCATACAGATTTTGAAGCGGGTGCTGGTCTTAAAGCTGCGGCCAGTGTGTTTCAACAATCCTAATTTATTGTTGTCAATCCAAATCATGATTTAGGTCTAATTTTGCCTAACTTTCTAGTAAAGTTGGGCTTTATTTTTTTTGATTGTTGTTTATAGCTGTAGTCGGCAAGATTAGTAGGGGTTTAACAGATTCAACCTTTATAGAATAAAGCTTCAAAATTTATCAAATGTCTTAATCTTGATGACTTTGACTATGTAAAAAAACGGTTATGGTTAAGGCTAGCCAGATTAGTATAAGTCCGTTTCTCTAAAGGTTTTCGGTGCAATTCTTTCACCCGAATACACGTTGATTCCCTAGAAGTATTGCCATGGTTTCTTTCCTAATCGCCGCCATTATTGGCAGAAAAAAAATCCTCCTCCCTAGTAGATAACGAAAGAGAAAGATTTTTTTATTTTTTTATCAGCGCGTTTTATCAGCGAGTTGTGAGAGTTGAGTTGTGAAATTGGTTATTCGGTAGCCTTCACAAAGCGAAAACTCCCACTCCAAGAGCCATAACTGTTGGTTTCAATGCCGTGGCGATCGCTCCCTTCATAATAGTTTTGCGACCCCATGAGCTCTAGGGTGATATTGCCGCCGCTCTGGGCATCTAGGTGACCTGCATGGACAGCGGCAGCGCAAATAGAGGAGCCATCGGTATAGATATCTGTGCCCCATACAGGTTGATCCGCATTGCCGGGAGGGCAGTTGAAGCTGAAATATTGTCCAGATTTGCCGCGTAAATTAAAGTCGTTTGGGGCGGTGTCCCAGTTAATGGTGGAGTTGCGGGCAACACTTATATCTGGTTTATGGTGAGCAAAGGATTCTGTCGGTTGGTGGTGGGAAAGGGATTCTGTTGGTTGGTGGTGAGTAATGACCTCAGCAGGGTGGTGGTGAGCAATGAAGTTCGCTGATGGATGAGGGGAAACAGAGGTGGAGGGTTGCTGGTGTGCTACTGCGATACCTACCGTGGTGCAAGTGGCGATCGCCGCAAAACTCAAAGCCGCAGAATATTTCATAACAAAAAGTTGGTCAAAAAAATGAAGATAGCGTGAAAATTAGGGGCATCAATTCTACTTCCCTATATGCAACTTACTAAAATACAAGCAAAAAATCTGCTTTGAATAAAGTACTTGATCGTTTTGTTGTGTTATGCAAATCGTGTGCTGGCGATAAAGGCAATAGAAATACCGAGGGACAATCCCACAAGCACCTGTACGGGGGTATGACCTAAAAGTTCTTTTAGTCGTTCTTCGCTGAACTCTTTTTCTTGGAACATATCCTCTACAATTTGATTGAGGATTTTTGCTTGCTTTCCGGCAGCCTGACGCACTCCAGCGGCATCATACATGACAATCACCGCAAATAAACAGGCGATCGCAAACTCCGACGTATCCCAACCTTTGGCCTGTCCCACACTAGTCGCTAAAGCACCCACAAGGGCTGAGTGGGCACTGGGCATCCCACCAGAACTAAACATCGAGCGAATATTAACCCTTCGATGACGAATTAGGTCAATGGGGACTTTGAGGAGCTGGGCAGTGACACAGGCGACCAGTGCGACAATTAAAATTTGGTTGTGGAAAACCGAGTTAAGTTCTTGCATGATACTTTGGCTGTCGTCAGGCTCAATTTTTGCGGTTAACAATGTATTCAGCAAGGGCTTTTAGCGGAGCCGCTCCTTCACCATACTCCCCTAGGGAGGCGATCGCCTCCTCAGTAAGCCGTTGAGCTTCAGCTTTAGACTTTTCTAAACCCCAAATACTCGGATAAGTTGCCTTCTGGGCATCAAGGTCTTTCCCCGCCGTTTTCCCTAGCTCTTCTGCCGTCTGGGTGATATCAAGAATATCATCGACAATCTGGAATGCGAGACCAATATTTTGGGCATATTTTTGCAGCTTCAAAATTTCTGCCTCCGTTGCACCCGCTAAAATTGCGCCCGATGTCACACAGACTTCCAGCAATGCCCCAGTTTTATGGGTATGAATAAAGGTAAGGGTTTCCTCAGTAATATCTGTCTTTCCCTCTGACTGAAGATCGACCACTTGACCGCCAACCAAGCCTTCTGCACCGACCGCTTGACCGAGACGAATCACCACCTGCAACAACCGTTCCGCAGGGACATTTTTGGTGCGAGCCACATATTCAAAGGCGTAGGACAGCAATCCATCTCCCGCCAAAATCGCAATATCTTCACCGTAAACTTTATGGTTTGTGGGTTTACCGCGCCGCAAATCGTCATTGTCCATGGCGGGTAAATCGTCGTGAATCAGCGACATGGTGTGAATCATTTCCAAGGCACAGGCTGTATTCATTGCCATCTCCGCTGTGCCACCGAGCATCTCACAGGCTGCTAAACATAAGATGGGTCGTAAACGCTTACCACCTGCTAGTAGGGAATAGCGCATCGCCTCATAGACAGTGACAGGCTCGTCAATCACCACAGACTGATCAAGGGCGGCTTCAACAATGGTCTTTTTTTCTTTGAGGTACTGATCCAGAGAGAATTCCTGTTCCTGAGCGTCTGCTACTACCATTTCTATGTTTTGGGACTGATGATTTTTTCAAGATTATTCTACAATTCTTTGTCGCCATCTTTGATCCTGCAAGGCGATCGCCTTGCAGGATATTACGTTTTCTGAGGGAAGATTAACGAACTTGATTTGTTGTCAGGAATCTTGTCTTTTGGGAGTCGCTAAAATAATGGCATCGTTGCGCACTATCGAGATTTAAGGGAGAACGTATGGCACAGAAAATCCACGGCAAAGTGCTTACCCTGACTGAATTTTTGCAACAACCTGAAACTACGCCTGCTAGCGAATATCTCGACGGTCAAATTATCCAAAAACCCATGCCCCAAGGCAGGCATAGTCTGCTCCAAGGTGAACTAGTGCCATTCATTAATGGGGCAGTGAAACGGCAACGGATCGCCCGCGCTTTGCCAGAGCTGAGATGTACTTTTGGCGATCGCTCTGTTGTGCCAGATATTGCCGTCTTTCGGTGGGAACAGTTGCCCCGCGATAAAAATGGGGAAATTGCGAATATATTTAGTCTGGCTCCTGATTGGACAATTGAAATTTTATCGCCGAGCCAAAGTCAAACTAAAGTCACCAAAAATATTGTGCATTGCCTCAAATATGGCACTCAGATGGGTTGGCTGATTGATTCTCACGAACGAACTATCTTTGTCTATCAACCACGCCAAGAAATGGCAGTGTTTGATCAATCAAATGATTCTCTGTTAATGCCAGATTTTATGGATGGGCGAGCTTTAACGATTGGTGAATTATTCGGGTGGCTTTCAGAGTAAATCCTAATCATAGAGGAGCAAAAAATAATTAGAATTACGAATTAAAATTAAAACAATCGCTTCCAACTGGAGTAGAAAACGATGGAAACTATCCAACTAAAACAGGCGATCGCCCAAATTTCCGAACTTTTAGAGAAAGCATTTACTGGCGAAGAAATTATCATCAAAAAAATGATCAAGAGTCGATCAAAATTTCGCCTCTGATCCTTGTAAAACAACGCCCACTTTTATTCGGGTCTGATCAAGATCTTATTTGGATTGCCGATAACTTTGACGAACCACTGTCAGACTTTGAATGGTGATCGCCATTATTTATTCTTTGGTTTTTAAGAAAGCTTTGAAAGATGGTTTGTGCCAAAACCATGCCATCCAATCGCTGTAGGAAACAGTCTTTTGCTTAATACCTGACCCGATGTCTAGGTCTAATTGATGTCGGTCAAACCAACCTCATCGTACAAACTGAATCTCGCCAGACCACAGGACAGAATTATCTTCTGCATAGATTGTGAGGCGATCGCCGTTTTTGAGGAAAACCAGTTCATTTTGGTCGGTATCAAAAAAACAGAATTCGATACGACCTTCCCAACGCTGCTCCCCATAAGCTTCTAAATGACCTTGGCATGCCATAATTTGCTGCTGAATCGTGTTTATCCATCTTGTCCCATCCCCAATTAAACCTTTTTCAATCAGTCTTACTTGTTTGAGAAGTCCAGCGAATGCCAGAGAAATTCAGGAAAAATACCGTAACCATGGATAGAGAGAACGCAGAACGGATACCATGGATAAGTTCAGAACAACTTTTGTAGAAGAAAATATCCAAGGAGAGAAAGTGAGCATGGCTGAAGCGAATGGTGATCAACATGAACCCATGAAACTTCCGAAAACCAGTGAATCGGAGAATTTAAAGCGCATTCGTCACACGGCATCCCACGTGATGGCCATGGCTGTACAAAAGATTTTCCCCGATGCACAGGTGACCATTGGTCCTTGGACGGAAAACGGTTTTTATTACGACTTCGATAAAGAAGAACCCTTCACTGATAAAGATCTCAAAACCATCAAAAAAGAGATGGTGAAGATCATCAAGAAAAAGTATGCAGTTGTGCGGGAAGAGGTTTCTCGCGAGGAAGCAGAAAAGCGCATCAAGGAAATCAATGAACCCTACAAACTCGAAATCCTTGAAGGTCTCGAAGAACCAATCACGCTCTATCACATGGAGGATAAGTGGTGGGATCTTTGTGCTGGCCCCCACGTCGAAACGACTGGTGAGCTAAATCCGAAGGCGATCGCCCTCGAATCGGTAGCGGGAGCCTACTGGCGTGGTGATGAAAATAATCAACAGCTCCAGCGGATTTATGGCACAGCTTGGGAAACCCCAGAACAGCTCAAAGAATACAAACGCCGTAAGGAAGAGGCCCTCAAGCGGGATCACCGTAAATTAGGTAAAGACCTCGGTTTATTTTTGTTTTCTGATGTCGTTGGCCCTGGTTTACCCCTCTGGACTCCCAAGGGAACTTTGATTCGGTCTACCCTCGAAAATTTCCTAAAGGACGAACAGACTAAGCGCGGCTACCAAGGCGTTGTCACTCCCCACATTGCGCGGGTTGATCTATTTAAAACATCTGGTCATTGGCAGAACTATCGCGAAGATATGTTCCCCATGATGGCGGAAAGCGAAGAAGCGAAATTGGCAGAACAGGGCTTTGTGATGAAGCCGATGAACTGTCCTTTCCACATCCAGATTTATAAGGATCAGTTACGTTCCTACCGTGATTTGCCGATGCGCTTGGCGGAATTCGGTACGGTTTATCGCTATGAGCAATCCGGTGAGTTGGGTGGTTTAACCCGTGTGCGCGGCTTTACCGTGGATGACTCTCACCTCTTCGTTACGCCTGATCAGCTTGAGAAAGAATTCTTTAACGTTGTTGATCTGATTTTGACGGTCTTTAAGAGTTTACAGCTCAAAAATTTCAAGGCGCGTTTGAGTTTCCGCGATCCCAACTCCGACAAATATATTGGTTCCGATGAGGTTTGGGAAAAGGCGCAAAATGCCATCCGTAAAGCGGTGGTAGATCTTGATATGGAGCACTTTGAAGCGGAAGGGGAAGCGGCATTCTATGGCCCTAAGCTGGACTTCATTTTCCAAGATGTACTGGAGCGGGAATGGCAATTAGGAACAGTTCAAGTGGATTACAATCTCCCCGAACGCTTTGAGCTGGAATATGTCAATGAAAGCGGCGATCGCCAACGTCCTGTAATGATTCACCGTGCGCCCTTTGGATCTTTAGAACGTCTCATCGGCATTCTCATCGAAGAATATGCCGGAGATTTCCCATTGTGGCTAGCACCGGAGCAAGTTCGTATTCTTGCCGTCGGCGATGACTTCCTGCCCTATGCCAAAGAAAAAGCAGCAGCACTCCAAGCCCTTGGGATTCGTGCCGTCGCTGATACATCCGGCGATCGCCTCGGTAAACTCATTCGTAACGCCGAGAAGCAAAAAATTCCCGTCATGGCAGTCGCTGGCGCAAAGGAAGTTGAAGCCAATAGCTTAAGCATTCGTACCCGTGCCTCCGGTGAATTAGGAGCTTTGCCCATGGCAGAAGTGGTTGAACGTTTGGTAGAAGCGAATACAAACCACACCAATTTCTAGACCCTTAACCACAACATTTTCTAAAGAAAAACATTCAGTCTCCGCACTATCTCTAACCTGCGGAGACTTTTTTATAACTACTTTTTTTCGCTATGCTTATGCCATCTATTTCATCTTGCGCTAACCATTGTGGAAAAATATTTGGATAAAGCCATTGAGCTTGGCATAAATTTTGGTGTCCGATTTGTCACTGCTGTTGTGATTTTGGCAGTCGGCTTACTCCTCGCTAAAGTTATCCGTGGTTTTGTCAGAAAACTCATGTCAAAGGCAAAGGTTGATGCCACCATTACTCAATTTATCGGCAACCTAGTCTACATTGCTTCTATCGCGATTGTGGCGATCGCCGTCCTCGAACAAATAGGGATTTCTACCACCTCCTTTGTGGCGGTGCTTGGTGCTGCGGGTTTAGCTATTGGTTTAGCATTACAAGGCTCCCTCAGTAACTTTGCCTCCGGTTTTTTGTTAGTTATTTTCCGTCCATTTAAAGTCGGTGATGTGGTAGAAATTAGTGGAGCCACAGGAAAAGTTGAAGAAATTTCTCTGTTTACAACAACATTAAATGCCTCTGATAACAAAAAAATCATTATCCCCAACGGCAAAGTTTATAACAATAATATTATTAATTTCACGGCGAATACAACCCGCCGAGTCGAGCTTATATTTACGATTAGCTATGAAGATAATATCGACCAAGCCAAACAAATTTTCACAGAGGTAATTAGTAAAGAAAGGCGTATTTTATCTGAGCCAGCACCCAAAATTTCCATCTCTGAGCTTGGTGAGCGAGGTGTTTTATTTAATGTGAATGTCTGGGTAGACAGCAGCAATTATGGTGCAGTGCGTGAACACATTACTGAACAGGTAAAAAAGACATTAGATCGCAAAGGTTTTACTATTCCTTCTTCTCAACAGGATGCCTATCTTTATCCTTTGAAAATGCTCAAAAAAATGTTCTTTTAGAGTATTAATCAATTTAAGGTTTTGGGCATAAATCATAGAATCTAGAGGCAAGAATCATGTCGATATGTGTGGCGCTCATTGCCCATGACAACAAAAAAGCAGAGATTGTTGAACTGGCAAAGAAATACGAAGCTGTTTTTTCCCGTTATGACTTGATTGCGACCTATGACACGGGCAAACGCATTGAAGAGGCGACGAATCTCAAGGTTGCATGTCTAGCGAGCGCCATACAGGGTGGCATTTTACAGATTGCTGCTCGTGTGGTTACAGGCGAGGTGGAAGGGGTAATTTTTCTGATGGATGCTGTTACGCCCCAACCTAATGATGTGGATCAACGGGCTTTGCTCCGAATTTGTAATTTCTACGATATTCCCCTAGCCACAAATTTAACGACAGCAGAATTGTCAATTCAGGCGATCGCCAAACGTCGGGAAGCATATCTCATTTTTAATCCAGTGGCAGGACAAGGTAACCCGGATCAGGACTTGGCCTTAATTTTAAAAATTCTCGAACCCCAAATGAATCTCCATGTCATTTTTACGAAGCCTGAGGTTGATCCAGTAGACCAAGCAAAAGAGGCGATCGCCACCATTCAGACATTACAAGCAGAAGATGAGCAGGGCTGCATTATTGCGTCCGGTGGTGATGGCACAGTGTCGGCGATCGCCGGCGTGACCATCGAGACAGGCATTCCTTTAGGCATAATACCGCGCGGGACGGCCAATGCTTTTGCTGTGGCACTAGGTTTACCAACCAACTTAAAACGAGCCTGTGAAACCATAGCAGCAGGCAACACACGTATGATTGATGCCGCCTATTGCAACAATATCCCCATGGTTTTATTAGCTGGTGTCGGCTTTGAAGCAGGGATGGTCACCAATGCCAACCGCGAACTCAAAAATCGCTTGGGTAGTCTGGCATATATTTTGTCAGGAGCACAGCAATTTTTCACCCAAGAAGATTTCAACGCAACCATTGAACTAGATGGCCAAATCTTAGAAGTTAAAACAGGAGCAGTAACCGTAGCAAATGCAGCCCCCACAACATCAATTATGGCGCAAGGCTTTGGCCGCGTTATTCCAGACGATGGTTTGCTAGAGGTCACAATTCCCGTTTCAAGTAATTTATTACAAGGTTTAAATTCGTCTTTAAAATTATTAGCTTCTGCCCTTGTCAAGTCCCAAGATAATCAGAAAAAACAAGACCAAGTTGAAGACAACAATCTCGTTTGTCTACGCACAAAAAAAGTCAAAGTTACCACCGATCCAGCACAGCCCCTAGTCGTTGACGGCGAAATCCTAGAAGCCAACCCCATTGAATTCACCTGTATTCCTAAAGGTCTCACTGTATTTGCCCCTCTTCAAACTGTTTAGGACATGACATGCAAATTGAATAACTCACCCTAGATTCTTTGAACCATCAATGTCGTATCCATTAAAATCAAAAAGGAGATCTTCTGTTTTTTTCAATCAAGAAAGATTGAGGTTCCAATGGAAAACTAGAATCTGTCACTTAACCAAAAACATTTCGTTTATATAGAAACTCAAAAACCCATCTAGATGTCCCAGCCTCAACCTAATTTCAGCTCATTCTACGGTTGAACAGAGTGAACGCCATTTCCACTTGAACAATTCACCACTAATTAAAACAGCAGCAAAATCATGATCCCTAAAACTGTGGCGATCGCCATTAAGAACCAATAAAAAAAGTATCAACTTTGCGTTGACTATCTTTACGTTATGCGCCGTGGTCTGACTCGTTCGCTACTATCAAGAAAATAAAGCGAAAAAAAGGTCAAGCCATGAACAAACCGCAAATTACTAAGGCCATTTTACTTAAAGACGTGCAAGAAATAGACACAGTAAAATGGGTTCAAGCAAGGCTCGCAGACGGAAAATATTTAGAACAAAGCGATATAGACGGTGTCGCCGGAGCAAAGACGATCAGCGCTTTACGAGAATTTAAAGAAGAACTGCTGCTCGCTTATCCTGAGGCGATCGGCGCTGGCACCATTGATGCCCTAGAAAAACTTTCCCCCAAATCTTCCAACTCCCAAGAATATATTCCCCAAATTACCAAAGCAATTCTTCTCAAAGATGTCAGCGATCCCAAAATCATTACATGGGTGCAATCAAAACTCGC
This sequence comes from [Limnothrix rosea] IAM M-220, assembly GCF_001904615.1. Classification (NCBI taxonomy): domain Bacteria; kingdom Bacillati; phylum Cyanobacteriota; class Cyanophyceae; order Chroococcales; family Geminocystaceae; genus Picosynechococcus; species [Limnothrix rosea] IAM M-220. The sequence continues at coordinate 5,903 of NZ_MRBY01000043.1, read as the reverse complement.
AAACGGCGGCTATCTTGCTCCAAGCGACGTAGATGGAATCGTCGGAGCCAAGACTATCGGTGCTTTACGACAATTTAAAGAAGAAAGCTATTTAGCTTATCCAGAAGCCCTAGGTGGTAGCACGATTGAAGCACTAGACGAGCTGATGCCCAAACACGAAATTTCCGAGCAAAAACAGGGACTTGAATTACCCATCAGCGGTAATGCTGGGACAAAAACAGGCAAATCACGAACTTTACCCATCGTTGGTTTAATCTACGAAAACGAAATGATTGTCCCCAATAGCAATATCACATGGGGCGAAATGACCAGAGGCTTTACGCGACTACCCATGGCAACAAACCAGTTCGGCAGTGAAGAGCAAATTGTGAAAAATATGATTGCCACAGCGAAAGCCTTTGGTAAAGTGCGCCAAAAATTCGGCTCGCCCATTCGCATCACGAGTGCCTATCGCCCCCCCAACCTCAGAATTGGTGCATCGCGATCCCAGCACAAATACGCCCGCGCCCTTGATATCAGTCCCATGAATGGTAATTATCAAGGTTTATTGAACGCCGTTAAAGCTGTACCTGAAATTAAAGGGATTGGTATTGCAGGCCCCCATAAAGGTTTTTGGCATATGGATATTCGGCCGATCGCCAGACGTATTACGTTCGGATACTAACGATGGCGCTCAAAACGATAGCCCGCATTACCCTCAGCCCTGTTTGTTGTACACAAATATTTTTAGTTTGCTCTGAGGCCATAAGATAACTCCAAGCACCATTTTTGTCGGTAAATTGTTCTAACAAATCACCATCATCTTAGAATTCAATCATCTTTAGGGCACTCATTTCGCTTGTCTTACTTATACTAATTTTTAAAATTAGAGCCCTAGCCAAGACTAGCAAGATTAGAACAAAAGCCTTGGGGTTCAAAGGCCGGGAATTTGTAAAAATTTAGCGCAGTAAACAAAATCTGTGGAAAAAGCCCCGACTTTATAGTCCTAAACTTACTGGCTTTGACTCTACAAATAAGTAAACCGAAATCCTTATTTTATAAGCGATTCAAGATTTCATTTATAGAGTCTTCAAACTCATTTGGTATGACTTCTTAGGCGCAATGACCACACCAATAGAAAATCTCCCCATAGCTATGGGGAGATCTTAAACTTTTACAAAATAAACTTAATTGAGTCCAGACCGCTATCTAGCGAACTGTACCTTCAAGCTGATCAACACGAATAGGCTTCATGAAGTACAAGCTAATTAAATTCGTTGCATTTGAAACATACTTAGGCAGCTTTTTGAGGAACTTCACAGGTGCAGGTGCTTCAGAAGAGGCAATCTCGCGCAATTTCTCATTGTTACTGACACAAGTTTCAAGGCGCTCATAAAACTCAGGCTTCTCCACATCAAGAATAATGGGGAAGACACGACCAGCAGTATTATTTGTCTCGTAGATGACTTCCTTATCAAACTGACGGGCATCGAGGCCGAGGGACTCATAGAAGCCAGAACGCTGAATATCGTTGAGATACATCGTTGCAAATACAGAAAGCAGGAAGAAACGACACCAGAGACGCGCTTTCCAGTCGTTAAGGATACCGGGCTGGGTCTTCATCAAAGCGTCGAAAAAATCACCGTGACGATTTTCGTCCTGACACCAGTTTTCAAAGAACTTAAAGATGGGGTAAATCTGATCCTGGGGATTCTTTTCGAGGTGACGATAAATTTTGATATAACGCCAGTAACCAATCTTTTCAGAAAGGTAAGTTGCGTAGAAAATGAACTTCGGCTTAAAGAATGTGTAGCTGCGGCTCTTCGTGAGAAAACCAAGGTCGAGGGACAGATTGAAGTCTGTCATGGCTTTGTTGAGGAATCCAGCATGGCGCGCTTCGTCGCGGGACATGAGGGTGAAGCCTTCAGCCAAAAGGGGATTTTTGTCTTTGAGACGACGACCTAGTTCCTTGTAAAGAAGAAAACCAGAGAATTCGGCAGTACAAGAGCGCTCTAGGAACTCGACAAATAGTTCGCGCGTTTTGCCTTCGATGCTGTCAAAGGATACATCAAAGGATTCGTCACGGACAAAGTGGTGGCGGTTGTAGTCTACGCGGAACTCTTCGATGATGGCTTCCATCTCTTCTTCGTTGACGGACAAATCCATCTTTGCCATCTCGTCGAAGTCGGTGGTATAGAAGCGGGGTGTGAGGATTGTTTCCTTTGCTGGAACTTTAACGCCGGGGCGTAGCTCATCTGCTCCAGAGGGTTTGTTAACAGTACTTACCATATCTGTAATTTATTGCGTCCGTATTAAAACAGTGAGTGGTATTCGCCGACTCGGTGCAACCACTATAACTGGTCGTATTTGGTTAGGTTACAGTTTAACAAGCCTATGTGGAGGCTTTAAACCCTTTTGTGTGAATAGTTTATACACATTGTTACAAAGTATTTCAGTTTGTCTCTGGGCGATCGCCTTTTTTTGGGGTATCAAGGTTGTATTGGAGAATCAACGGCTATGTGGTCGGCGAGGTCTTCGAGGGCTGTTGCTTCTGATTGGTCAATGATTTGCCAGAGTAATGTGTAGCCGCCGTCGAGCCATTGTTTTACGGGTTTAATGGCGACTAAAACGTCATAGCTATCTGGGTCAGCTAGTAGGTTTAATTCTTTAAAGCGATGGCGGGGTAAGGGTTCGCCTGTGAGGATTTCTTCGGCAAAATCGTATTGGATGAGGCGCACTAGGTAGAGGTGATTGAGTTGTATTGGTGCGGTACTTGGCGATCGCTGGTCTTTTTGGAATAGTAAGCGCCGTTGTTCCTGTTGTAGGGCTGCAAAGGTTGTGGGGGATTCGTACTCGGTTAGGGGGACGGCAATGTCGAGATTTTGGATATTGTCAAAGTCTGTTGCGCCGAGATCCACAATTAATCCTATGTTGAAAGATTCTGGGACAAATTTAAGCATGTCATCTTCAACGAGCAGGGGCAAGTTGGGGAAGGGTGCTGTTTCGCCTAAGGTGGGAAAGGGAAATTTCTCTAGTAATTCTGGTTTGAGACTGCTGGCTTGGTAGTTTTCTTCGTAGGCAGCCCTCGGCATTAAGCGGGTTAGGCCTGTGTTGGGCTGTGCTAAAAAGTCGGCATGCCATGTATATTCTTGGGCGACGGGTACGTATTGGTAGCGTGTGGTGGTGGTTGTAAAGGTAGTGTCTTCTGTCAGGGTAAAACTGCTGGGAAGACTGGGATTTAATGTTAATAGAGCGTTTTTTTGATGGGCGATCGCCTGAATTGTTTGGGGGAGAGGGGCGATCGCCGGACGAGTAATATCCCCTTGATTTTGGGCAGGTTTGGCATCCTCGATCACCAGCACATCAAAGGTATCCTGCTCACTTTGCCATGCTTCTTGGGATGTGAGGCTGGGGGATAGCAAAGGATCACCACCGGAACGATTGAGCACACTAGATTCTGCATTCCCCAGTTTGCTTTGGCGTTGCTCTGTTGCGGCCAGCAGTTGAAAGAGTAATGGGCGGGAGTTGGATAGGGTGCAATAGATGTTGAGTTCTGCGCCGTCTAGTTCTTGTCCGGTACAGTTTGGAGTTGAGCTAGTCCCAAATCGCTCTAGGTAGGTATCGAGCTTGCCGATATGGAAAAACAGTTTGCGATAACTGCCCTGCACAAAGCTGATTTTAGTGCTGTAGAGAGATTCTTCCACTGCCGTGAGCAACTCAATTTGCTCCTGAGCCAGACTGACGGACTGTTCCCAGCCCGCATCGTAAAACGTTGATTTACCATTCTGGGCGATCGCCGGGGTTGCTATCGATGTCGCCAAAACAGTCATAAAACCGCCAATTAAGCCATTTTTTAATAATTGATTCACCAAACGTCTCCTACTTCACCAAGCAACGCCACAACACAAGCTCAATTGTAAAACTTCTTTTTTAACTCCCCTTTAAAAGTTTGCCCAAACATCGGGCGATCGCCGACAACACAAAGAACAGAACCAATCCCGACTATTTTCATCGGGTATAGTTGACGTAGGGATTTTTACTGATTACTATTGCTTTCAAGCATTCAGCATTCATGGAAACGGAGAAAAAATTATGGTTCAGGCACCTATTAATCACGACGCTCTCAAAACCCTAGACACAGCGAACTTCACTAATCTCGCTTGTAAAGAGTGTGGCGCGGAATACGAAGCAGAAGCAAAGCACGTTTGTGAGTTTTGTTTTGGCCCCCTCGAAGTTAAGTACGACTACGAGAAAATCAAGAGTAAAGTTAGCCGTGAAACAATCGAAGCGGGTCCTAACTCCATTTGGCGTTACAAAGAATTTTTGCCCGTTGAAACTGACACGCCCATTGATGTCGGTACAGGCATGACTCCCCTGCTCAAAGCAAACCGTTTAGCGCGTCGCCTCGGCCTCAAGGAGCTTTACATCAAAAACGATGCGGTGAATATGCCCACGTTGAGCTTCAAAGATCGTGTGGTATCCGTTGCTCTAACCCGTGCCCAAGAGCTGGGTTTTTCTACCGTTTCCTGTGCAAGTACTGGTAACCTTGCCAACTCCACTGCGGCGATCGCCGCCCATGCTGGTCTCGACTGTTGCGTCTTTATCCCTTCCGATCTTGAATCAGGAAAAGTCCTCGGTACGCTAATCTACAACCCCATTTTGATGGCAGTTCACGGTAACTACGACCAAGTCAACCGTCTCTGCTCTGAAGTCGCGAACTCCAAAGGCTGGGGCTTCGTGAACATCAACCTCCGTCCTTACTACTCCGAAGGTTCTAAGACCCTCGGTTACGAAGTAATTGAGCAACTCGGTTGGGAACTCCCCGACCATATCGTTGCGCCTCTCGCTTCCGGTTCTCTCTTCGGCAAGATTTACAAAGGCTTTAATGAATTTGTTGAAACTGGTCTGGTAGAAGCCAAAGATGTCCGCTTCAGCGGTGCACAGGCAGAAGGATGTTCTCCGATTTCCCAAGCCTTTAAAGAAGGTCGCGACTTTATCACGCCTCAGAAGCCCAACACGATTGCCAAGTCCATTGCAATTGGTAATCCTGCGGACGGTGTCTACGCCCTTGAAATTGCCCGCAAGACTAACGGCAACATCGAAGATGTAACTGATGCAGAAATCGTTGAAGGCATGAAGCTCCTCGCGGAAACAGAGGGCATCTTCACTGAAACTGCTGGTGGTACAACAATCGCTGTGCTCAAGAAGCTTGTGGAAGCTGGCAAAATCAATCCTGACGAAAAGACTGTTGTGTACATCACTGGTAACGGTCTCAAGACTCAGGAAGCAGTACAAAACTCCGCTGGTGAGCCTTACACCATCGATGCGAACCTCAGCTCCTTCGAAGCAGCTCTCGACCGTGCGCGTACCCTTGAGCGTCTAGATTGGCAAGAGACTTCTGTATAATTGCCTTTCTGAATTGGGTGAGTGTTTTCTTTCTTGCCCAGTTTTCTATTGTTTACCTATTTAAAGTTTGTCCTATTTGAAATGGCCGTTAAAGTTTTAATCCCCACTCCTCTTCAAAAATTCACGAAGGATCAACCAACCGTTGAATGTGATGGTTCTTCTGTTAAAGAATTGCTCGATTCCCTAGAAGCAAACTGCCCTGGTATCAAAGCTCGTCTTTGTGATGACCAAGGTAAGCCTCGTCGTTTCCTCAATATCTATGTCAACGAAGAAGATATCCGCTTCCTCGATAATGTAGATACTGCTTTAAGTGATGGCGATGAAGTTAGTATCGTACCTGCGGTAGCTGGCGGCTAAGGTTTTAAGTAATAACCATGAATGCTTGGCGCGAGGAGAGTTCTACTTTCCTCGTTTTTTTATTTTTGTAAGGAAAGGATAAATAAAAAACAGCCTACACTTACTGTAACGTGAGTTTTGCTTAAGCATGCTCGGAAGTACGACGCGGTGAATGGGAGAGC
>NZ_MRBY01000042.1 GCF_001904615.1 [Limnothrix rosea] IAM M-220 | reverse complement strand
TGTCTCATTTGTTGGCATTTTCCTACCAACGCTGCATAGTCAATCCCGGAGAGCCGTAATTCTTTGACATGCTCAATTGTCATGGTATAGCCCCAAGCTTTTGTCAATGGTATTTTATCTAGGGTAAAAATTTGAATACATTGCCGTTGATATTCATTTTCTGCCGGCGATCGCCCCCCTTGATAACCTTCTAATTGATCTAACTGTTTTAAAATTTCGACATCATGGGCAAACTTCAGTAAGTATCCCTCTACCCAACCCGCTTCCATCGTCATCGCAGGATAGCCACGGGGATATTTTTCTGTATAAAACGGAATTTGATAGAGCCTTCCCTTGACCAGAGCTGGCAATGCACCAATTATTTTCCCAGCGCAAAATAGCTCAAAATTAAGATGCTCAGGTTTTAAAGTGCCGTAGACAAATACCTGTAGAGGTTCGGTTCTCTCCATCTTTACCCACCTAGAGTTGCGACAAATGAAGGGGATATAATCAACACATCCCAAATTCGGCAGAGGCAATGGATAAAACCTACAATATTTTGCTCGTAGATGATGAACCGGGCGTACGAGAGTCTGTACAAGCCTATTTGGATGATGATGAAAATTTGTCGGTGACGGCAGCGGAAAATGCAACAAAGGCTTTGGAATTGCTACAAACTTTCACGCCAGATCTTGTGATTTCCGACATTATGATGCCCCAGATGAGTGGCTATGATTTCCTCGAAAAGCTCCGCGAAGATCCCCGTTTCAAAACATTGCCCGTGGTTTTTCTGACTGCCCGTGGCATGACTAGCGATCGCATCCAAGGTTATCAAGCAGGCTGCGATGCCTATTTACCCAAGCCCTTTGAACCGGAAGAACTAGAAGCGATTGTCAAAAACCTTCTAACGAAAGAGGAGGCGATCGCCGAAACCCAAAGCGGTGGCGATGCAAATCTTGATGGCATTGCCCAAGATCTAAAAGAAATTAAACAGTTCCTTGGTCAACAAAACCAATTGGTGACGACTCCCCCTCCCCTAAAAATTGATCTCACTCCCCGTGAACAGAGTGTTTTAGATCTAGTTGCCCAGGGTCTGATGAACAAAGAAATTGCCAAGCAGCTCGAAACTAGCGTGCGTAACGTCGAAAAATACGTCAGCCGCCTCTTCGGTAAAACGGGCACAAATAGCCGTACCGAGCTTGTGCGCTATGCCCTTAAGCATGGCTTAACTCAGTGATTCAGTGAACAGTGAACAGTTATCAGTGAACAGTTATCAGGTATCAGTTATCAGTGAGCAGGTATCAGTGAGCAGGTATCAGTGAACAGTTATCAGTGAACAGTTATCAGGTATCAGTTATCAGTGAGCAGGTATCAGTTAACAGGGAATAGATATCAGACATCAGATTTCAGATTTCAGGAGATTTCAGATTTCAGGGTTTCGAGAGCAAGAGCTTGTAGTGGTCAGAAGATCATAGTCGAAGTTCCAAACAGTTATGTAAACCTAGAAAACAGTACGATTTCAAGCATTCTATTCGCTAAGTTGTTAAATTATTTCTTAGCTGTTGACATTGTCCATCATCCATTGATATCTGATAACTGTTCACTGATAACTGTTAACTGTCTATGCCGCAAGATCAAGTTCATCCCCAAGCAAACCGCGATCGCCTAATTGTTGATCAGCTTCTGAAGGGCAATCCGACAGAACATCATTTAGTGGAGTTGGCGCGGTTGCATATTCGCTATAAAGGCTTTCCGGGGGCGCGGGAAATTCAACAGGATTTGAAGCTGCTTTTTCAGCAGTGGGGGTTAACGGAAGAATCACTATTTGCCAAAACTAGAGAAATTCATAGTTCTGGAAGAGCTTACAGCCATTTACGTCAAGGGGAGGATGTTCAAGATTGGAGCTAAAGTATTCGCAGTTTAATGACAAACTCACGGCGGCGATCGCCCGTAATCAGACTATTTTGATTGCAGGACTAGATCCGAACCCAGAAATGTTGCCCCCACAGTTAGATAGTGGTGACTTGTTGGTAGATTTGGAAAGATGGCTACTGGGTGTCATTGAACAAACCTCAGATTTTGTCTGTGCCTACAAGCCGACCTTGGGTTTTTATCAAGTTTTTGGGGCAGCGGGATTTGAACTATTAACGCGCATTCTCAAAAAAATCCCCTCGGATCTTCCTGTCATTCTTGATGCGAAACACGCGGATTTAAACACTGGCACAACTTTCGCTCGCACAATTTTTCAAGATTGGGGTGTGGATGCCGTTACCCTCAGTCCTTACCCCGGGCAGGATCACATTGCGCCGTTTTTGCTTTACCCCGATAAAGCTGTTTTTTTGCAATGTCGTACTTCTAACCCCGGTGCTCTCAGCATTCAGGCTTATCCTGATCTCGAAACGCCTTTTTATCTCCATCTCGTCACAGAAACTAAGCAGTGGGGCACACCAGAACAAGTTGCCTTGGAAATTGGCGGCGATCGCCCGGAAACCTTTGCACGGGTAAGGAAAATTGCCCCAGAACGCTGGATTTTAGCGCGGAGTATTTGGCAGGATAAACATCCCCTTGAAGATATTTTACAAGCCGGACTAAATAGTAGCGGTTCTGGGTTATTAATTCCGGTGCCCAATGATTTTTTAAGCCAAACGAATTGCACCCAAACGGTTGATAGTCTTCGTCAAAAAATTGAAACGATTCGGACACCTTTTATTCCCGATCAAGCCAGCTGTGATATTTGGGAAACTGAACTAAAATTTCCCAACCGCCATCCCCAAGAAAAACTCATTTTGCAGCTTTTTGATTTGGGCTGTTTGATGTTTGGGGAATATGTGCAAGCGTCCGGCGCGACCTTTTCCTATTACATCGATCTGCGGAAAATCATCTCGAATCCACAGGTTTTTAGTGAAGTGCTTAAAGCCTATGCCGAGATTGTTGAGAAACTAAATTTTGACCGTGTTGCGGGAATTCCCTATGGCTCTTTGCCGACAGCGACGGGCTTGGCTTTGAAACTAAAAACGCCGATGATTTTCCCTCGTAAGGAAGTGAAAGCCCATGGTACGCGACGGTTAATTGAGGGTCACTTTGAAAAGGGTGAAACCATCGCCGTGATCGATGACATTTTGATTAGTGGTAAAAGTATCGTTGAAGGCGCACAAAAACTCGAATCGGCAGGCCTCGTCGTTAAAGATATGGTGGTGCTCATTGATCATGAAGGGGGCGTAAAAGATCGCCTTAAGGCTCAGGGTTACAACGCCTATTCGGTACTAACTATTTCTGAAATTACGGAAACATTGTTTGATACCGGACGCATTACGAAAGAGCAATACGAGAGCCTAACGAAAGATTAATTCTGCCAATTAGCCGCGTTTTTGATTACCTTAGGAAAGGTTTTACATTTACGCCAAATTTGCCGATGGGATTACACGTTTTAGAACATCTACAGATGGCGATCGCCACCCTGCGTACAAACAAAATGCGCAGCGGTTTAACGATGCTGGGCATTATTATCGGCAATGCGTCGGTCATTGCAATGGTGGGTTTGGGGCAAGGGGCACAAAAACTCGCCGCCGAAGAATTTGAATCCCTCGGCTCTAATGTGCTGTTTATCATCCCCGGTTCCCGCGCTGCCCAACGGACAACCATCGATTTGCCGAAGACCCTCGTTTGGGAAGATGCTCAGGCGATCGCCGAACAAGTGCCCAATGTCGCAGGCGTTGCCCCCCAGATTAATGGACGCGGCAATGTGCGTTTCCGGGGCGTGAACAAAGAGTCTTTAATTGTCGGTGTTACGCCAGAATTTCCCGATGTGCGGGAATTTATCCTAGATCGGGGTCGTTTTGTGATTGATGACGACCTGAAGCGCAATAAACGTATTGCTGTGGTCGGCTCAGAAATTGTCGATGAGATGTTTCAAAATGTCGACCCCGTCGGTCAAAAAATCCGTGTGCGTAATATTTCCTTCGATATTGTCGGCGTGATGGAAGAGAAGGGCGCATCCCTCGGCACAAATCTCGATAACGCGGTTTATATTCCCCTGACAACCATGGCGAATCAGGTGGTTGGTCGAACATCTCCCTTTGGTACAGAAGTCACCTTTATTTCTGTTTCCGGTGAGCGGGAAGACCGCGTCCGAGCCATGACCTTCCAAATTGAAAATCTTCTGCGGTTGCGCCACAAGATTGTCGATGAAGATGATTTTAGTGTGCAATCCCAACAGGATCTCCTCGAAGTTGCCAATACAATCACTGGCGCTTTAACGACAATGCTGGCGGCGATCGCCGGCATTTCCCTCCTCGTCGGCGGCATTGGCATCATGAATATCATGCTAGTTTCCGTTACAGAGCGCACTAGCGAAATCGGCCTCCGCAAAGCCCTCGGTGCAACTAGGGATGATGTATTGTTCCAATTTCTGATCGAATCTGTCATCCTTGCTGGAATTGGTGGAGCCTTTGGTACTAGCCTTGGCCTCGGCGGCATTATGCTCACCAACGCCCTCACTCCCTTAGCAGCTCCCATTTCGGCCACAACGATTCTTATTGCAGTCGGTGTATCTGGTGGAATTGGTTTATTTTTTGGTGTTTTTCCCGCCCGGCAAGCGGCCAAACTCGACCCCATCGTTGCCCTACGTTCCGAATAAGTGAAAACACGGAATTAAAAACTAATTTCAACAACAAATATCAACAAAAACCATCAAATATACTGAGAAGACTATTTATTTGATGCTCAGTTTTTCAGTGGCAAAATTTATCTGCAATTATTTGTTGCCCCAAGCGTCTTTTTTGGGACACATAAAAACCAGAAAGAACTTTAAAAACATCTCCGTATTTCCACTAGATTATGGCTTTTTTTGTTGTTTTTAAGTTCTATAAAAGCAGTGTTTCTCAGGAGTAGAAAACAACTTTAAATTTGAGATCTTTTACCTATATAAATGTTTAGTGAAGATTGCCATAAACCCATTGCACCACTAAGTGTCTATGGGTAAATTGTGTTTAGACAACAGCAAAGTACACAACAAACTTCTCTACTTTTTGGGGACAGCAATGCAGATAAATTTTCTTACAAACAAACTCATTCCAACATCCCTTCTAGCAGCAACAGCAGTTATGACAATTGCCGGTTCTGCCCAAGCTCTCGAATTATCAAATGGTAGTGCATTTGGTTTCGCCGGAGGTTTAGTGGAGCTTGATGTTGTTGATGCCAATAACTACTCAATTACCTTTGCAGAAACCACGTCTATTTACAATTGCTCCGGTGACTTCACCGCAGAATGTGATGGCGATGCAACTGCAGATGTGATGTTGGGTTTTGACCCTCGGACTTTATCTGTTGTGAATGGTGAACTAGACCCCACAACAATCGATCCTTTTCTCAGCAACATCACAACCACCAATAGCGATCCTGTTTCCTTCATTTTGACAGGCATTGAAACAATGTTTGCAATGGATAATGGACAGACGCAAATGGCAGGCTTAAGTCTCTTTGGTAATTTTTACGACGAGACTGGTTCTGTGGTTGGCTTTGGTTCTTTAACTTCGCAAGATATTTTCATGGTTGGTGAAACATTTAGTGGTTCTCTTGCTGTGCAAGCGGTGCCTACGCCTGCGGCTGTTTTGCCTATGATTGCTGGTCTTTTTGGTGCAGCGTCTAAGCGTAAAGAGGAGGAGGCATAAGACCAGGCTACAGGTTACTGAAAAATTATAGTCATTTCAGTTGGCTATGAAATAATGGATATCTCAAGTCCCCCTTGATCAGGCGGATTTAGAGGGATCGAGCGTCTCAGGCTTACTTGCAAAGACTATAGTTGAAAGCTTATTTGGAAATCTTCTGAGTCAGTTTGAGATGGTTAGAAAAGATTCTCATGATGAGGATCTTTTTTATTTGGAAAACGTCAGTTCGGGTTAAGGAGTTATCTGAATGCCTTGAAGACACGGGGACATTGGGATAGGGAGACACGGAGAGGGGGAGACACGGGACATCAACGTACACTCGCATTTTTTGACTCCTAGAATTGCTTGAATGAAAAGTCGCCCCATCCCTCGCTCTCCCTTTCGCCGCGTCGTCATTCCAGACCATGCTTAAACTGAACTCAGGTTTGGAAAAGTGTTTGTTGATTTTTTGAATCTAAGGTTAGAGAGTTTTTTAGGGAGCGTTATGTCATGTCTCAAAATTCCTGTTGTTCTTGAACACTGGTCTCAAGGAAGGGTATTAGCTATTTTTCTTGATGAACTTGAAATTAAGTGGTTTCTCAAGGTTGGTAGAAAGATATTGGTCAAGGTGAGAGAATCGCTACTGACTCTACCGGAATAGGGAGAATTTAATCGGCATTGCTGGGGAAGTTTTGGCGAAACTGAATCTGCTATACTCTTATTTGCTAAAAATGCGTGGATGCATAGCTCAGTGGATAGAGCAACCGCCTTCTAAGCGGTCGGTCGCAGGTTCGAATCCTGCTGCGTCCGTCTTTTCGACAATTTGCACCCTATGGCAGTTTTACACGGAACTTGGATCGCTCAAGGACAACAGTCCTACTTTTTTCTGTGGGGTGAAGTCTGGCGGAGTAGCTCAGAGGTTGAACCGCCTCTCCATCCTTTTACTTGCGATCGCCCGTCTTTGGAGGCGCTGCTCCAAGAAGAGCGCATTACTGTGCCGGAGGCCTTGGAGTGGCAAACGACCGCATTGACGCTACCTTCTAAAAAAGCGACAAAAACAAAAGCAGCATTTCCTCTTCTGTCAAACCAAGAAACACTGCCCGGTAAAACCACTATTTATCTGGAGTCGTGGCAGGTGGCAGGCCTAGGGCTAAATGCTCGACAAACGGCGAAAATCCTTGGGCAATTTCCCCTCAGTTCTGAGGCGATCGCCGGTGATTTACGGTTTTATTTGCAGGTGTACCGCTGGAGTTTGGCGCTAATCATTAGGCAAAAATTTGTACCTCATGTCATTGAATTAGAAGATGGTGAACATCTGGCAACGTGGGTGCCGATTTTAGACAGTGTGGCGGAACAACAACAGTTTGCCCAGTTTTTACAAGATATGCCCGCAATTTGTGCTGACGGGGCACAGCGGAAAAAGGTGCTGCTGAGTTTTCTAACCCAGATGGTGGATGCCCAGATTCGTCCCCATGCAAAACCTGTACAAAATTTTCCGAAAGGTTCTGTCGCCTCTCCGTGGGCTGATCGTCTCGCTAAGGCTAAACCAATTTTTGAGCTCGATGGGCGATCGCCGCAACAGTTACGCCATGCCTACGAAAGTTGGACATTTCCAGTTCGTGAACATTTGGTACAGCCACCAGAATTTGAGCTAAACCAATCGCTATTTCGCACTTGTTTTGAATTGGTTCCTCCCGCTGAAAGTCAAGAAAATTGGTCGCTAAATTATGGCTTGCAGGGATTGGGTAACGAAGAAGCGGAGATCATTCCGGCAACAGCGATTTGGTCTGACGCGGCGCAGTCCCAAGAAATTTTATTGAAGGGATTGGGCTTTGCCTCAAGGTTTTATGAACCCATTGTCAAAAGCCTAGACACCTCTCAACCTGTCGCGTGCGAGCTGGATGCCATTCAAGCCTATGAATTTATTCGCTCTGTGGCATGGCAACTGAAGGATAAAGGTTTGGGCGTAATTTTGCCGCCGGGACTAGAAGCAGGAGCCGAGGAAGCGCGATTGGGTGTGAAAATTTCGGCTAAGGTGAAGGACGAAAACCGCCTCAATTTACAGAGTTTATTGCAATACCAATTGCAAGTTGCGGTCGGGGAGACAACCCTCACGGAAAAAGAATTTGCGCAACTACTGGAGCGGCGATCGCTCCTCGTGGAAGTCGGTGGTCAATGGCTAGCATTGCAACCGACCGATGTGCGGGCAGCCCAAGAAGTTTATAAATTTAAAACCAATGCTCAGGAATTAAAGGTTGAAGATGCGTTGCGATTTAGCGCAGAAGAAGGGCAAATGTTTGCGAAATTGCCTGTGGTGGGTTTTGATGCGTCGGGCATTTTAAAAGAACTTATTTCCCATTTGGCAACGAACGAAAGTTTAGAGCTGGTTGATCCGCCAGAAGATTTAAACGCAACGTTACGACCTTATCAACAGAAAGGGATGAGCTGGCTCAAATTCCTCCAGCAGTGGGGTTTAGGAGCTTGTCTCGCCGATGATATGGGTTTAGGAAAAACGATCCAGTCCATTGCATTTTTACTTAAACTTCAGGAAGAAAAGAAATTAAAGCAGCCTGTTTTACTCGTTTGTCCCACTTCGGTGGTGAGCAATTGGGAGCGGGAAATCCAGAAATTTGCGCCGACTCTGTCTGCCATGATTCATCACGGCGATCGCCGCAAAAAAGGAAAAGCCTTTGCAACCCAAGCGAAAAAATTCAACGTTATTCTCACGAGTTATTCGTTGGTACATCGCGACCAAAAAGATCTTGCCGGAGTGCCGTGGCAGGGCATTATTCTCGATGAAGCGCAAAATATCAAAAACCCCAAAGCGAAGCAATCCCAAGCGGTACGGGAGCTGGATGCAGGTTTCAAAATTGCCCTCACAGGTACACCCGTAGAAAATCGCCTTAAGGAGCTTTGGTCAATCCTCGACTTTCTCAATCCCGGTTTCCTCGGTAATCAACAGTTTTTCCAACGACGCTTTGCCATTCCCATCGAAAAATACGGCGATCGCCAAACCCTAAATTCTCTACGGCAGTTAACGCAACCATTCATTTTGCGGCGACTGAAAACCGACAAAAATATTATCCAGGACTTGCCCGAAAAACAGGAAATGGAAATCTTTTGTAGCCTCTCAAAAGATCAGGCAAATATCTACCAAAAGCTGGTAGACCAATCCCTCGCAGACATTGAAAGTGCCGAAGGCATTAAGCGGCGCGGTTTGATTTTGACATTACTCTTGCGCCTAAAACAGCTTTGCAACCATCCGGCTTTGCTCCAAGAAAAACCCTCTTTATCCCAAAACTTTGCCCTGCGCTCCGGTAAGCTCCAACGTCTAGAAGAAATGTTAGAAGAATTAATCTCAGAGGGCGATCGGGCGCTAATCTTTACGCAATTTTCCGAATGGGGCAAACTCCTAAAACCCTATCTCGAAGAACGTCTCAGCAAAGAAGTGTTATTCCTCTACGGCGCAACGAAACGGGAAGCCCGCCAACAAATGTGCGATCGCTTTCAAAATGACCCCAATGCCCCCCACATTTTTATCTTGTCCCTAAAAGCAGGGGGAACAGGTTTAAACTTGACCCGCGCTAATCATGTCTTTCACGTAGATCGTTGGTGGAATCCCGCCGTCGAAAACCAAGCCACCGACCGAGCCTTTCGGATTGGTCAAAAGAAAAATGTACAGGTTCACAAATTCGTCTCCACTGGAACCCTAGAGGAAAAAATTAGTGCCATGATCGCTAGCAAAAAAGAACTTGCCGAACAAACCGTTAATGCTGGCGAAAACTGGGTCACAGAACTCGATACCAATCAATTGCGTGATTTATTACTTTTAGACCGCGATCGCCTGATTGAAGATTAACCGAGAATTTTGCGACGAACGATTATAATAAAGAGTCCGAAACAGCAAACAGTACTCGTTACCACCAGCATGCAAAAACGCAGCTCCTTCAATTCCTCCGAGATTATGCACCGCTCAGAAAACCTGATGCAGGCTGCAACGAACCGCTATCGTATTACTGTCCAAGTGGCAAAACGCGCGAAACGCCGCCGTTACGAAGATTTTGATTCCGTCGAAGATCCGTTGATGAAGCCGCCCATCCGCGCCATTATCGAAATGTCTGATGAACTGACTCAACCTGAGATTATCGGCGAGTAAAATTTCCGTTTAAAAATTTGATATTCCAACAAAAAAGGGTGATCACCAACCTATCGGCGATCGCCCTTATTTTTATACCTACACAAATAAATTCAGGATAGAAAATTAGCCGAGTGCTTCTTCTTTTTTGTTCTTACGCTTTGCCGCCGCAAACAAACCACTCAAGACAGGTAAAACCGCCGCAGGAGTCGGCACATCATAGACAAATTGACCACCTGCAATATCGTTATTACACTCAGCTGAGGCATGAAGGCAAACAGTCTGTCCATTACTCAGAGCGAGAGAGCTAATATCTACTTCTAGACCCAAAATCTGACCACGCAATCCGTCAAAGCCGTCTAAATCCCAGCCACTTGTATCTTGAATAATGTTTACGCCGCTTACATATTCACCAGAGCGAATCAACGTATCAACATGAGTATTTTCATTAAAGTAGCCATTTGCTAAGTTTCCAAAACTTGGGTTTCCCTTTCTATCTCTAACCCACTGATTATGACCTGCAAGATTTGCTCCAGGATTGCCATTTTCATCAGCTTTCTCAAATAGAGTGATGTTTTTAAATAACCCTACTTGTTGAACCCCAGATTCATTGTCTTGGGCAAAACGAATACCGAAGAGTGACTCTTTTCCGACATTATCAAGGGCTTCACAAGCCGTGTTAATGATGATGTCTCCCCAATGAATGTGACCATCATCAGCATACTGACTGGAAGCTCCATGGATACCAAGATTAGACTGAATACCAATTCTTAATTTTCCATCAAAAAGTTGCGTCGCAATACCGCGAATTTCATAGTTGGTATTTTCCCCAACACCAGACCCACCACCAGGCAATCCTCCGCTACTATCGTTAAACGAATCCATTGAATATTGCCAACCTTTGGCGCTGAAAGCATTAGCACTGGGGGCTACAGCAATTACACCTGCGAGCATAAGGGCGCTTAGTCCAAAACGATGAATCATAGTTATTGATTTGAGTTTTTTAATTTGTACTTGTATTTACTTATCGTTTGCGGTGGGGGAAGTTATGCAAAAATCCCCACTGTCAATTTTTTCAAACCTACAAAAGAGCGTATTGAAGTCGTCCGTTTAATATTTCTTCAAAGAATATGCGCGATCGCCCGTCGTACTTAAGCCTCATACCGTTTCGCAGTAGCATATAGAAATCAGTTGTTAGATGCGGATGGGTAGGCAAATGCAAAAACCGATTTTGGTTGGCGGACTGGGTTTGTCCTTAGGTTTAGCGGTTCTGAGCCGCTGGCAGGCTAGTGTTTTTGACCTTGGGGAATGGCTGTTTTGGGGGGCGATCGCCGCAGGTGGGTTGATGCTCTGGAAACAAAAGCAACCCGCCGCAATAACGGATGATGTGACCAATCCACTGACAAAAAAAGATGTGGAGCAAGCGATTAATAATGCTCAAGATTGGGTAAAGGCGCTACAGGCAGAGGCTCCCGACCAAGATTTCTCGCAACTGACAAGCAAACTTACAGAACTTCCCCAACAATTTGACCGCACTGAAATTATGGGGGCGATCGCCGGCGGACGCGGTACTGGCAAAACAACCCTTAAGCAATATTTAGAAAAATCTGATCTAAATGTTTCTTTCATTGAGACGCAACCATTATTTACTGACTTAGTAAGTTACGACCAAGCGACCCAATCTCAGGTTTTTGCCGCGGATTTTGTACTGTTTCTCGTCACGGGCGATTTAATGGCTTCCCAGTGGGATACGCTCAAGCATTGGGTTCAGGCTCGCCAAAAAATTATTCTGCTTTTCAATAAACAGGATCAATATCAATCGGAACAGCGGGAATTAATCCTCTCTCAACTTCGTCGTCATGTTTTTCCGGCGATCGCCGCCCAGAATGTCATCGGGATTACCGCCGCGCCCCAGCCCATCAAGGTTAAAAAAATTGAGGCAGACGGCACAG
The DNA here is from genome assembly GCF_001904615.1 of [Limnothrix rosea] IAM M-220. Lineage (NCBI taxonomy): Bacteria > Bacillati > Cyanobacteriota > Cyanophyceae > Chroococcales > Geminocystaceae > Picosynechococcus > [Limnothrix rosea] IAM M-220. Next base: position 23,644 of record NZ_MRBY01000042.1, on the reverse strand, counting down.
AAACCGAATATTTGGAGCAACCAGAAGCAGATTTAGAAACGATTCAAACTTCTCTGCAACAGCTTTTGGACAATCCAGAAATTAAACAGCAGTTAGTTTGGTCAACGATTTGGCGTACTGCGAGACTGGTTCAACATCAAGCGAAAGAACAATTGACACAGCTTCGTCGTCAAAAGGCAATGCCTATTCTCGAAAAATATCAATGGTTAGCCGCAGGAGCAACCTTTGCGAATCCTGTCGCCGCCTTAGATCTCCTTGCCACCGCCGCTGTCACAGGGCAAATGATCGTGGATTTAGGTACAGTTTATCAACAGAGAATTTCTCTTTCCCAAGCCCAAACGATCGCCACCGCCCTTGGGAAACAAATGATTCAGCTCGGTCTGGTCGAACTCTCCACTCAGGCGATCGCCGGGGTTTTAAAAACCAATATCGTCACCTATGTTGCAGGGGGAGCAGTACAGGGCATTAGTGCCGCCTATCTCACTCACATTGCTGGTTTAAGCCTCATTCAGTATTTCCAAGAACAACCTCTCCAGTCACAATCTGAGACGATCAATCTCGAAAAGCTAGGGCGCATCTTGAAAACGATGTTTGAGCAAAATCAACGGAGTAAATTTCTCCAGTCATTTTCCCAAAAAGTACTGGAGCGGCGATCGCCCCAAACTGCTACGTAAGTAGTTAAGATCAAAAATATTTTTTTAATAATTACAAAAGTCATGGATATTGAACTCGAAAATTTAGAAGCATCAGTCGAGAATCTATTATCCGCTGCCAAAACAGACCTAGAGGAACGTAAATTACAGCAGCAGCGCGACGCACAATATCAAGAAATTGTCCGGCAGCGCAAAAATAAATTAGAGCCTCTGCTTAAAAAAGTCGAAGAAATGATTAGTACCTATCGTGCAGAAGGTTATCAAAATGCCGAAATTATTAGTCAACTGCAAGAAAAAGCCAACGATATTCGGCGAGAAATAGCTGAAATACCAGAAAAAGCGGCAGAAATTGTTGATAGTCAACTTGTTCTACGGGAAGAAAGACTTTTAGAAGAAAAAGCCCGCGAGCAACTGCAAAAATGGCAGTCAGATTTACGACAGGATTTATTAGATATGGTCTATGACCAACAGGATTTTTTTAGCGCTACAGATGCGGCGATCGCCGTCCGCGGTTATGTCGAAGACCTGAAAGAAATAGGAGCATTAGAAGAAATTGTCGACGCGCTCATTAACCAAATTAACGAATATAGCGAAGAAGGCCCCGTGGCTCGACTGCGGGGAACCCACGAGCAGACCCTAACTTTTATTTACAATAAAGCCCTCGAAAACCGCTCCCGCACCGACCATCACCCCAATATCCAGCCCAAATCCCGCCACCGCAAATCAGACCAAAGACCCGAATTGTACTCAAATCTTTTTGGTAAAGTTTTAGTCTTTGGCGGCCACGATCGCCTGCAAACGGCTGTCCGGAATCGTCTGCGAAATTCCCAAGTTGAGTTGCAGTGGTACAGCGAACAAGATGGCCTACAACTCTCTGCCCAAGGGGAGGCGCAGGTTAATAACTACGATTTAATTTTGATTATTACGGGTTATGCTAGCCACTCCATGACAGAACGGGCAATGGAAGCTTGTAAAAAGGCTAACAAGTCCTTTGAAATTATTAAAACAACGGGCATGACGCGGGTTTTGGAAGCAATCGAAGCAGGCTTAAAAACGAAACAGCTCGCTCAAATGTGGAACAAATAGATTTAAGCTTAAGCTCGAGCTGATATATTTCTCCATAATTTTTTCCATATATTTTTAGATGGCAATCCCCCCTAAGTTTCTAATTCAGACGGTTCAGTTTGTCTGGAAAACGATGTGGCAAACCATGATGTCACAACTTGCGCCGAGCGATCGCCAAGGTAATTTCCGGCGGGCAGAAAGTGAATTTCGGGATTCTATTGGTTCTGAGAAATTTCCAGCAGCAAACAAACGCTATCGGCTATATGTCGGTTTAACTTGTCCTTGGGCGCACCGCACGATGGTGACGCGGGTTTTAAAAGGCTTGGAAGATTGCATTGAGATGAGTGTGGCGATCGCCGATGTGTCGGTAGGTGGATGGCGCTTAGAAAATGACCCAACGGGTTGTCGCAGTATGAAAGAACTGTATCAATTGGCACAACCAAGGTATTCAGGGCGGTGTTCTGTGCCAGTCTTGTGGGATTGCGAAACGAATTCAATTGTCAATAATGAAAGCTCAGAAATCATTGTGATGCTCAACGATCACTTCAATGAGTGGGCAAAAAATCCAGAGCGAGATTTATATCCAGAAGATTTACAGAAAGAGGGCGATCGCCTCAACGATTTGATTTACTGCACCGTCAATAATGGCGTTTATAAGTGCGGTTTTGCCACAACCCAAAGCGCCTACAACGAAGCCGTCACCCATCTTTTTGAAACCCTAGATTTACTCGATAAAAGGTTGGGCGATCGCCGTTATCTTTTAGGCGATACAATCACCCTCTGCGACGTGCGATTGTTTACGACATTGATTCGCTTTGACCTTGTTTATCACAGCTTGTTCAAGTGCGATCGCCGCCGCATCCGTGATTATGAAAACCTTTGGGGATACCTACGGGATATTTATCAACAACCCGGTATCCCAGCAACCTGCCCCCTCGAAACCATCAAACGCGAGTATTACACTTCCCTCTTTCCCCTAAATCCTAGCGGTATTGTCCCTTTTAGTATTGACCCCAACGCCTTTACAATGCCCCATAACCGTGCGGCGATCGTCAAGTCAAACTCCATTTCCTAACCATTTTTCGATCACCTTTTCGATCACCCCCCCCATCAAAACCCACCCATAACCCACTAAAAACCATCACAAACGCCACTCTATGAATCTGTCGAAGCGTTCCTCACCAAACCAGCCACAGTGGCAGAAACATATCACCATCGACCTCCTAGTTCCATTAACCCTAATCCTCATCAGCCGTTGGATTATGCCCGCAGAAGGGATTTTTCAGATTAGCACAGACGAAAGCTACCAACTAGCCAAAGTCTCCCTCCTCAAAGAAGGCTTTCAACTCTACACCGACATCTGGAATGATCAGCCTCCCCTACACACCTTTCTGCTATTTCATTGGCTCAAGCTTTTTGGCGAAACAATTCTCGCAGCCCGCACCATGACACTAGTATTTGCAACTATTTTCGTGTGGTCCTTTGCCCGAATTCTGCAGCAAACAGTTACGCCGCTAGTATCCTTTCTAACCATCACTCTTCTCATCACATCATCAGAATTTTTAGAACTCAGCCAAGCCATTAAAGTCGGCTTACCAAGCCTAAGTCTCGGCGTTTTAAGTATTTATTTAGTTACCATTTACCATCAAAAGAAAAATACCCTATGGCTAATCAGCTCTGGCCTAATATTTGCATGCGCATTACAAACAAAACTGATTACCGCCATTTACATCCCAGCTATTTTGCTTTTCCTGCTACTCAAATCAAGAAATACAATTCAAGACAAAACCAAAGACAAAACCTCAAAAACAAAGCATATACAAAACCTTAAATATCCACTTTTTTGGACAGGTTGCATGCTCATTGGATTTATACTCATCGGCGTATTATCCGACTCATTAAATTTGTCCCAACTCCTAGAGCCTCACCTACAAGCACAAGTCAATGCAGATGATGGCTGGTCATACAACAGAAGTATTCTTGTTTTTTTATCATTCATTTTTCAGGACTATGAATACGTCCCTTTAGTCCTCATTGGAATTTTTAGCACTATCTATAGAAACGAGAAAACAATCCTGCCAATTACGATCTTAGGGACTGTACTTCTCGTTTTTATGACCTACAGACCCCTATGGACTCACTATCTACCATTATTATCCTTTCCCGCCCTATGGCTGACAGGGATAGGCCTACAGAAATGCTTTGATATTTTTACAAAGCTCTGGAAATCATTATCAGATACTCATCAATCAAAAAAACAGAAACTTTTCAAACATTGCATTTTCGCATTATTAATTATTGCCCTACTTGCTCCAACATTATCTGTACCCTACAGCCTATATACCCGCCACCAAAGATATGAACAGCTAGTTGAGCGGACAGCAAAACTTACTAAAATCAACCAACTAATAGAAGACAATTACCAGCCACAAAGTAAATGGCTATTTGTGGACAACCCAATTTATAGTTTTACCAGTCCTTTAACTGTGCCTCCGATTATGGCAGTTTTATCCCAAAAACGCTTTAATACAGGAAATTTTAATCAACAGGATGTTGACTATATTTTTCAAGAGTATAAACCAGCCCAAGTTTTATTTACAGGTCGACAAAATATTTTACGCAAGATGGCTAGCAACTATTTAAAAGATGACTATGAGCTAATACCAAATGATTTGAATGTCAGGCATTATCGCCGTAAAGCCTAAGGCGATCTTCAAAAAACTACTTTTTTTGATATAAATCAAGGCTAAATAACGTCAGTTCGGGTTAAGGAGTTATCCGAATGCCTTGAAGACACGGGAACATTGGGATAGGGAGACACGGAGAGGGGAAGATACGGGACATCAACGGACACCCGCATTAGAATTGTTTGAATAAAAAATCGCCCCATCCCTCCCTCTCCCTTTCGCCGCGTCGTCATTCCAGACCATGCTTAAACCGAACTCAGGTTAAATAAATACGCAAGTGAAATCCGACTAAAACCCTAAAAAAATTATTGGGTTATAAGTTTTACTTCTTGATTTTTATTTGGTGAATATCTCCGATCTTGGCAATGGATAAAAGAGTCTTTTTCTGATAATTATATTTGTTACAAGGCTTAATGTATTTCTGAAAGATAATTCACTGGGGTCGTTGGGACTGAGAGAAATTCTGATTGTTTCCTAGAACTGATAAGATTTTTGGGGTGATTTTGGCGGTAATACATCTATGGTGAATCTAGAGCAACTAGCGTCATGGCAAGCTCCGGTAAAAAAAGCAGAATGGCGGCCTGTATTGGTTGTTGCAGGGATATTCTTCAGTGTTTGTATGGCTTTGGTTTTACATCGCCACTTCACTTTTTATTCTTCCTATGACCAAGGTATTTTTAATCAGGTCATGTGGAATAGTGCCCATGGTAGATTTTTTCAAAGTACTCTTTCTTCTCAGCTTTCTACAAATGTTGTTCATGCGGGAGAAATTCCAAGTGTTAGCTACCATCGCTTAGGGCAACATTTTACGCCAGCTCTGTTGTTGTGGCTGCCGATCTATTATTTTTTTCAGGATGCTGCGACTCTTGCTGTTTTTCTTATCACTTTTTTATCGGCTGCGGGACTGGTACTTTATGTGCTTGCACGGCAATATTTAGATCCTGTGCCTGCCCGTTGGATTACTTTTAGCTATTACGGAGCTAATGCTGTTCTTGGGCCAACGCTGGGGAATTTTCATGATAATTTCCAGTTGCCTTTTTTCATGTTTACGCTGTTGTTGGCGATGGAAAAACGCTGGTGGTGGCTCTTTGTTTTAATGTGTCCTCTCATTGTTATTATTCGGGAGGATAGTGGCATTGTTTTATTTGGGGTCGGTGCATATATGCTCCTCAGTAGGCGGTTTCCTCGGATTGGAGCGGCGGTCTGTGTTTTTAGTTTTGGTTATATTTTGGCTTTGACGAACGTTATTATGCCGATCTTTTCGGATGATGTGTCGAAACGGTTTATGTTGGAGCGGTTTGGTCAATATACGGATGCGACTGAGGCTTCGACTCTTGATATTTTGCTGGCGATGTTGTCTAATCCGCTACTTTTGATCAGGGAGTTGGTTACGCCTGTTGATCGGACGGTTAGTTATCTTGTTGGTCATTTTTTGCCGTTTGCGCTAATACCGGCGATCGCCCCTAGTGCTTGGATTATGGCGGGTTTTCCTTTGTCAAAACTGTTGTTGGGTAAGGGATTTTCGGTTTTAGTGATTAATATTCGCTATGCCCTTGCGGTTGTGCCGGGTCTTTGTTACGGCACAATTTTGTGGTGGTCTGGGGAAAGTTTTGGCAATTTTTTCAAGAAAGATGCACCGCGTCAGCCGCGGCAGATGTCGCTGTTTTTTAAGAGGTTCTGGTTGACCTGTATTACTCTGTCGCTTATTTTTACGATCGCCGCCAATCCGAATCGTAGTTTGTATTTTGTGATTCCGGATTCCATCCAACCTTGGGTTTATGTCTCGCCACTTGAGCAGTGGCAGCGCAGTGCTGATATTCATCGGATGATTGGGCAGATTCCGCAGGATGCTAGTGTTTCTGGTACGACCCATATTATTCCTCACCTATCTAGCCGCCGTGCCATTATTCGTCTTAGTGGTTTAGAGTTTCGGGATGATGGGGGCGAAGTGCAAGAAGTCGATTATATTGTGGCGGATCTCTGGCGTTTAGTGCGTTACCAAAATGCGTTTAAGGGTGATTTTAATCGCCTTAAGTCTTATACGGCAGCCATCTCACAGGCGATCGCCACACGGGATTATCGCGTCATTGATTTCCGAGATGGGGTCATCCTACTCACCAAACATCAAACTGAAAATAGTGAGGCTATGGCTGCTTGGCAAAATTACCGAGATGCAGTTATTGAGCCGCTTTTAAGCAAACCGCGTGGGTAACAAAACGTGAGTTTTGCTTAAGCATGCTCGGAAGTACGACGCGGTGAATGGGAGAGCGAGAGATCGGGAGATGTTTCTATGCAAACAATCCTACTAGCTTTCAAAAAATGCAAATTTTCGTGGCTTCCCCGTGTCTCTCCCTCTCCGTATCTCCTTTTCTCTAAAGAATTTTGGCTACATTCTTATCGATAACTGACGTTAACAAAATAAATAATAAAAACTAAAACCCCCAGCGGTTCTGTCACAGACAGTTTCTGCCGGGGGATTTTTATGTTGAGGTTTGGGTCTAGCCCAAATTTTTCTGGGTAAAATTTAGTTACGCAGCGTCATCATCAGTATCGTCATCGTCGTCTTCTTCAAAACCGTCATCATCCATGAGTTCGGCGATATCTTGATCATCAGACATTTCACTGGGATCTTCTTTTTTCTCGCGGAAGATAATGCGGTTATTTTCCTCTAGCCATTCGAGTAATGACGTTTTGTGCTCTAGATTGAGAACGGAAGCTGGTGCGTAACGCGGCTCTTGTCTTAGTGAAGGATTCTTTACCATAAATTTGACGAGTTCTCAGGTTGTGACAATCTTTGACAATTTAAACAATTAATTATAGCGAATTTTGTTCTTGCCTCCCAACAAAAATTGAGCATCGGCCAACTAAGGTTCGTTCAATAGGGCGATCGCCTTACCCGGTTCCGGTTCAATCACTTTGGTTCCTACCTGCTTCGCCGCCAGCATTTCCGCAAAATCCTGTACTGTGCCATCAGGTTTAAGGAAATTCATTAAAAAGCCATCAAAATGCACATCACCACCCGCTGCCGTTGGCAAAATGGCTTTCGGTTTGAGCCAGTCGCAAACCTTCAGGGCAGTTTCTTGTCCCTTAATGACAGCGCCTAGTAAAGGCAACTTTAGATTGATTAAGGGTGTAACAACCACATCAATCGGGGCAAATTGTTTTAATTCCTCAGAATGGTAGCCATGGGGTTCGTAATATAGCGTCTTGTTCGTCTCTAAATCGGTCAAAATATAACCGTTCTCCAGTGTTGTGGGGCCAACGGGCGATCCTTTTACGGCACGAATTTCAAGGTTGTCACAGGTAAAGACTCCGCCGTGGGGCAAGCTATGGATTGTTTGATAGCCGTATTTTTCGGCGATCGCCTGACCATTGGGAGAACAAACAACCGGTAACGTTTTATCTAAAATTTTGAGGGTTTCTGGATGGGCATGATCTTCTAAACCTTGGGAGAGCAAAATAAGATCAATATCAGCAGGAATCTCTCGATCTTCGGGGCGATCGCCCTTAAATAACCATGGCGCATTGCCAAAAATCAGCGAGCCAACCAGCCAAGGATCAAGCAAAATCCGCTTGCCAGCCATCTCAATGAGCCAACTATTGCTATCTAAATAAGTCAGTTCCATATTTTCCCTTAGTCAACCACTTTACAAAGCTTAACTTATTCGGCGAAAGCCATGGGCAAGCAAGCAAATACAGTTTTAAGATTTGGACGTTGGTTCTAAAGCCGCCTTCGGATAGGCAAGGCGTTGGTGATTATACTGCTGCCAAACCTGCACAAAAATTTCAGCAATATAAGGCAGTTCCTCCCGCCGGATACCACAGTCATCCAGTTGCCCATCTTGCCAGCGGGCACGGAAAATTTTATTAACCATAATCAATGCCTGCTCCGGGGTCGCATCCTTCAGGGATCGCAATGCCGCTTCGCACCCATCGGCCAACATCACCAGACCCGTCTCACGGGATTGGGGAATGGGGCCCGCATAGCGAAATTCTGCTTCATTTAAATCTTCCGGTGATTTGCCTTCAGCTTGGTAGCGATTCTTGGCCTGATAGAAAAAATAAGAAATCAGCAATTTTCCTTGGTGCTCCGGAATAAAATCCCGAATCGCTTGGGGCAAACCATATTTACGCGCCATCACGAGACCCTCGGTCACATGTTTTCGAATAATTTCGCGACTCTTCCAAGGATCATCAATGATGTCGTGCTTATTGGGGCCTCCCATCTGATTTTCAATAAACCCAAGGGGGTCATGCATCTTGCCAATGTCGTGATAAAGAGTGCCAGCACGGACTAATTCAACATTGCAGGAGAGTTCTCGAGCCGCTGCCTCTGCTAAAGAAGCCACAAACATCGTGTGCTGAAAAGTGCCGGGGGCTTCAAGGGCAAGGCGTTTAAGGAGGGGACGATTCGGGTTAGACAATTCAGCCAGTCGAATCGGTGTCACAAGATCAAACAGACGTTCTAAGTAAGGGGAAATACCCAAGGCAACGACAATCCAAGCTGTGCCGGAAAACCCATATAGAACGGCTTCTGGCAGGAAAACGTACCAGAGGGTCTCGGCACTGGCACTGGCAATTAAGCTTAGGGAAAAACTCACAACGGTTTGGGAGACACCGACAATGCCGCTCATGGTTGCTTGCTCTTCTCGCGATCGCAGCCGTCCCCCAAGGATGGAGGCAATTAAACCACCAATTGTCCCTGTGACAAGGTGTTGCCATTGCAAGGTTTCGCTACTGACTGCCACAATACCCGACAACAAACTCACCTGGGTAAAGGCGATCGCCGGACTATAGAGACTACTGGTTAATAGACCGACTGCCGACAAATTACTGTAGGGGACATTAAAAAAGACAAGGAGTGGTGTACTTAAACTAATCAGTGACAGCAACAGATGATCACGACAACGCATGGGGCGGTGTACCCGGCGAATGACCATCACCATAATGACAGCACTACCACTCACCATCGCCGCAGAACCGGCTAAACCCCACCAGTTAATCTGGCGATCGCTTAGTCCAAAACCATCCAGCAGGACAAAATCTGCTTGGGTGATCGTTTCCCCTCTTTCAACAATGACATCCCCTGCCCGCACAGTGACAGTCACAGGCTCAATGGCCAAGGCTGCCTGTTCGGAACGGCGTTTGGTTTCTTCTTTGTCTTCAATTAAATTAGGCCGTAGATAGCTCGTAAGTGCATCGGTAATAAAGGCACTACTAATGACATCGTTCTTCGTCTGTACTTGAATCGTTTCTTTGAGCAGACTATCGGCTGTCCCCTTGGGAATGCCCTGGGTCAAAATGCGATCGCTGGCGGCGAGGAGTTGGGTCTGGGTCTCTGTCCATTGCTCTGACGATAGGCGTAACAATAGGCTCTGGTGGCGACGGAAGAGGGTTTGTTCTGTCTGCCTCGCAGCTTGTACGGCTTGCTGAAAGCCTTCCCGAGCCACAATAATTTGAGTGATCACGGTTTGTACCGCTTCAGGCTCGTTGGTGCGAGCGTAATCATAGAGCTCCCGCAGGGGAGGGGCAAGGTCAATATCGCTGGGCATTAATTGGCCTAATGGGGGTAATTCAGCTTGGGTCAGTTGATCGGCGATCGCCACAAATTCTTGCCACTGATCATCAGGTAACTGTCGCAAGGCCACCTGACTAGGGATTGAGAGAATATTGAGATCTGCAAAGGGAAACTCCCCCGCCATATCGCGAATACGCGTGATGTCATTGAGTAATGTGCGAATGTCTTGCTTGATGGCGCTGGTCACTTCAGCGTCCCGCTTTAAACTCAAAATTGCGCCAGTACGAATCTCTTGGCGCTTCTCCTCCGTTGTTTTTTTGTCTTCAAACTCCCCATCTGTGGGAGCAATCACTGTCGTCGGTGCAATGGTTTCGACGGCTAATTTCGGTTGATTGTAAAAACGCTCACCAATAATACCCGTAAAGACAATGACGGTAATCGCAGCGATCGCCGAAGAAGAATAAGTTGCTTTTCTGCGCTGCGCTTGGGTTGTAACAGTACTAGCCCGGGGGGTCGGCACAGCCACAGCACTATTCCAATAATATTTCAGACTAGACCAAAGATTCATATGAAGTCATGGAGGTGGGCGCAAACATCTAGAGAAAAATAGGAGCAGAGTACCTCTAGAAGGCGGAAAATTTAGGTGAGATGACGTTGAGAAATTAGTTGCAATGAGGCACGAGGTTTAAGACCCTGGGCATTGGCAATTACCGGAAATTGCTCCAACCTTAACTGATTTGTCGGCGGAAGTCCCGACCAACGGCTCCAGAAGGCCACAACATCTGCCCTTAGTTCATGATGATTCAGCCTTGGGTTATTTCTCTGGTGAGATTGGCGATCGCCCCGCAGACAGCCCAGTAATATGTGCCCCCAAACTTGCACCACAGCACCACAGCCCCCCAGCAGCCGTTGGCAATGCCCCACATGACCGCCACTCCATAGTATCGCGCCGTATAACTGTAAAAGTTGTTGGGCAGTAGGCGTAAAAGTCGACATAGATAATTGCCTCTGGTAGTCTCGCCAAGACTTATTTCTATAATAAATTGATTCTAACAAAGCTGTTTCTTGGTCATGTTGCGGCGATCGCCGCCCCAGCCAAACGCCAAATTGCCCAAGGGTAACCTTTTCCCTCAGGCAGTCACTCATACACAGACCGATATCCTGAACAACATTTAGGTGCGCTGGCCTTAAGCCACACCGTCCAAGGCGATCGCCCAAATAGCCCGGATCTTCGTGATAAAACAGTAACACCGGCAACAGAGCTAAAGCATTTTCTAACGGATCAACAAGCCACCCTTGGGCAAAACGATTTTGATCGACCGGCCAGTCACCCGTCCCTAACAATGCTTGCCAGAGATCTAACGCAATAATTTCCGCCGCCGAGAACCGAGGCTCCAGGGCGATCGCCCCCCGAAAACCAAGCCAAGCACCCCACAACCGATGTAACAAACTAATTTCCATAGCTCAACCATTATTGCTCCCTTTCCCGACGTTGCCATAACTCAAACAAATCAGGCCGCCGTTCCTTTGTGCGCAATAGCTGCTGTTCCCGTCGCCAAGCCGCAATCTTTTGATGATTCCCCGATCTCAAAACCTCTGGCACACACCAGCCTCGAAAATCTGCCGGACGCGTATATTGTGGATAATCCAAGAGCGGTATTTGAAAACTTTCTGCCTTGAGAGATTCTTTTTTTCCCACAGTTCCAGGCAATAAACGAACCACACCGTTAATTAACGTTAAAGCCGGAATTTCACCACAAGTTAAAACAAAATCTCCGAGGGAAATTTCCCGCGTTACCAAATGTTGACGCACCCGTTCATCAACACCTTCATAATGTCCGCAAATCACAACGAGTTGATCATATGTTGTTAATTCATCTAAAAGCGGTTGATCAAGACGTTGCCCTTGGGGTGTCATTAAGATCACTTCTCGTTTTGGCAGTACAGGTAAGGATTCGACCGCAGCAAATAAAGGCTCCGGCTTCAACAACATACCCACACCACCACCGTAGGGTTCGTCATCAACATTGTGATGCTTATCTGTGGAGAAGTTTCGGGGGTTGGTGATGTTCACTTGAGCAATCCCTTTTGCCAATGCTTTCCCTAGTAAACTTGACTGGAGAGGCGACTGGAAAAATTCAGGAAAAAGCGTAATTAAATCAAACTGAATGGCCATAAGATTGAAAGTTTTTCCGTCAATTTTGAGGAAAAAAATTGGGTGTTTTAGAAATTTGAGAATGTCGAGGACTATGCAATAATTGAGTTGATTTTTACGGGTTTGCTGTGCTTTGCATTCCTTATCAGGTTAGATGTTCATTCCTTGTAACGATATGAGTGATTATCTCATCTGACCTCCATCAAGGCTCTTTTGTCTTGTTTGTAATTTTTGCCCTGAAGACTAAACATAATGCCATCAGAAACCACCCTTTCTAATCAAATTTCTACCCAGAGTTCTATTCTTGTCATCGGTGGCGCTGAGGACAAGGTGCATGGGAAAGAGATTTTATCGTCTTTTGTCCGCCGTTCTGGTGGTACTGATGCTGCCATTGCCATTATTCCCTCCGCTTCACGGGAACCCCTCCTGATTGGCGATCGCTACCAACGTATCTTTGAGGATATGGGTGCTAGCAAGGTTAAAGTGTTGGATGTGCGTGATCGCGTCCATGCAGAAGACCGTTATTACCAAGAATTTGTTGAAGGGTGCACCGGCGTTTTCATGACCGGTGGAGACCAACTAAGGCTATGTGGTTTACTGTCAGATACGCCCTTAATGGAACGTATTCGCCAAAGGGTTCATGATGGTGAAATTGCCCTCGCTGGCACGAGCGCCGGAGCTGCGGTCATGGGACACCATATGATTGCAGGGGGCAGTAGTGGTGAATCTCCCAACCGAGGCTTAGTGGATCTTGCGATGGGTTTAGGTATGATTCCTGAAATTATTGTCGACCAGCACTTTCACAATAGAAATCGCATGGCACGTCTCCTGAGTACCATTGCCGTCCATCCTGATCGCTTGGGTATTGGCATCGATGAAGATACCTGCGCTGTATTTGAGCGGGAAGGTTATCTTCAGGTACTGGGTCGTGGCACAGTCACCATTGTTGATGCTCGCGAAATGAGTCACACAAACCAAGCCAAGGCTGATACGACAGAGCCACTCAGTCTCCATGGTCTCCATTTACATGTCCTTTGTCACGGCGATCGCTATGACATCCAGCAGCAACGGCCAATGTCCGGAAACCTTTAAATGATGATGACTATCCGACAAATCATCCGGAAACAAATTGCCTTAGAATAATTACCAACTTCGTGGACGACCCACAAAATCCTAGTAAAAATGACCGAGATAGTTATTCGTTTCTAGCACGTTTGAGGAGGGCGATCGCCACGAAAGTTTTGCCAGAACCAGAACTGCTCTAGCCAAAATAAACCTGCGACGCTGACTATGAGAATCCTTAAAACCCTAACCCTTCGAGGCCCCAACTACTGGAGTATTCGACGCAAAAAATTAATCGTCATGCGGCTCGATCTCGAAGAAATTGCGGAAACACCATCTAATGAGCTCGATGGTTTCTATGAAGCGTTAAGCGATACCTTGCCCAGTTTAGTAGAACACTACTGCTCGCCCGGCTGTCGTGGAGGTTTTTTTAGCCGTGTTCGCGAAGGCACACTAATGGGACACATCGTTGAGCATGTCGCCCTCGAACTCCAAGAACTCGCGGGCATGCCCGTCGGTTTTGGTCGCACCCGTATGACTGGCGATGCAGGCGTTTACAACGTTGTCTTTGAATATGTATACGAACAAGCTGGACGCTACGCAGGCCGGGCAGCCGTTCGTCTCTGTCAATCAATCCTTGATACCGGACGCTATCCAAAGGAAGAACTAGAACAAGACCTCGCAGACCTCAGGGATCTTAAAGCCGGCTCAGCCCTCGGCCCCAGTACCGAAACCATTGTCAAAGAAGCAGAAGCCAGGGGGATTCCCTGGTCAATGCTCAGCGCTAGAGCCATGATTCAGCTAGGCTATGGCGTTCACCAGAAACGTATCCAAGCGACCCTCAGCGACAAATCCAGCATTTTGGCTGTGGAACTAGCCTGCGATAAAGAAGGCACAAAAAATATATTGGCTGATGCCGGTGTGCCTGTTCCCCGCGGTGTTGTCATCCGTTATCTCGACGACCTAGAAGATGCCATCGAAGATGTGGGCGGTTATCCCATTGTGATCAAGCCCCTCGACGGTAACCATGGTCGAGGTATCACAATTGATATCAAAGCTTGGGAAGACGCAGAAATTGCCTACGACCTAGCCAGTGAAGCCTCCAAAACGCGTTCTGTGATTATCGAGCGCTATTATCGCGGTAGTGACCACCGTGTGCTGGTGATTAATGGCAAATTAACAGCCGTTGCCCAACGCGTGCCTGCCCATGTGGTGGGTGATGGTCGAAAAACCGTGGAAGAGTTGATTGAGGAAATCAATCGCGACCCAAATCGCGGTGACGGTCATGACAATGTTTTGACGCGCATTGTGGTGGATCAAACGGCATTAAAAGTTTTAGATTGCCAAGGCATTTCTCTAGACACTGTTTTGCGTGATGGCGAAATGGCCTATTTGCGGGCGACGGCAAATCTCAGTACTGGCGGTATTGCGATTGATCGTACTGATGATATTCATCCCTACAATATTTGGTTGTTTGAGCGGGTTGCCAAGATTATTGGTCTAGATATTGCCGGTATTGATGTCGTAACGGAAGACATCACGAAGCCTTTACCAGAAACAGATGGTGTGATTGTGGAAGTGAATGCTGCGCCGGGATTCCGGATGCATGTTGCCCCCAGCCGTGGCCTACCGCGTAATGTTGCGGCTCCAGTGATGGATATGCTCTATCCCAACGATACTCCTAGCCGCATTCCCATTGTTGCTCTGACTGGTACAAACGGTAAAACCACAACAACGCGTTTAACAGCTCATATTTATCGCCAAACGGGTAAAGTTGTCGGCTACACCAGCACCGATGGTGTGTATATCGGGGATTATCTTGCCCAAGGTGGTGATAATACTGGCCCCCAGAGTGCGGCAATGATTTTGCAGGATCCGACGGTAGAAGTGGCGGTGCTCGAATCTGCCCGGGGCGGCATTCTCAGAGCAGGTTTGGCTTTTGATCGTTGTGATGTTGGGGTTGTGCTCAATGTGGCGGCTGATCACCTTGGTTTGGGAGATATTAATACCATTGAGCAGATGGCACAGGTAAAAGGGGTTATTGCAGAGACGGTGGCTCCTGATGGTTATGCGGTCCTTAATGCGGATGATCCTCTGGTGTCAGCGATGGCTGAGAAAGTCCGGGGTAAAGTCACGTATTTTTCTATGCAGCCGGATAATCCGATTGTGTTGGAGCATGTCCGTCGTGGTGGTTTAGCTGCGATTTATGAAAATGGTTTTATCACGATTTGCGAAGGGGAGTGGAAGCTACGGGTCGAGTCGGCCAAAAATGCTCCTGTGACGATGGGTGGTATGGCTCCTTTTATGATCGCGAATGCTTTGGCGGCTTGTTTGGCGGCTTTTGCTCAGGGTGTTGATATTGAGCATATTCGTCAGGGTTTGCGTACCTTTAAGCCTTCGGCGGATCAAACGCCGGGTCGGATGAATTTGTTTAATCTTGGTGAACATCATGCTTTGATTGACTATGCCCATAATCCTGCGGGCTACGAAGCGGTTGGTGCGTTTGTGAAAAATTGGGAGGGTCAGCGTATTGGTGTTGTGGGTGGCCCCGGCGATCGCCGCGATGAAGATCTAATTTTGCTCGGTAAGATTGCTGCTGATGTGTTCGACCAGATTATTGTTAAAGAAGATGATGATAAGCGGGGTCGAGCTGATGGTGAAGCTGCTGCTTTAATTATTGAAGGCATTCGCCAACAGAGTCCTGATTGTCGCCATGAAACGATTCTCGATGAGCGTCGGGCTGTAAATGTTGCTCTCGATGGTGCGCCAAAGGGTTCTTTGGTTGTGATCTTCCCCGAAAGTGTTAATCGGGCGATCGCCATGATTGAGGAACGGAATCCGATTGATGAGCCTGTAAATTCGACCAATGGTCACCAAACCAGTGGCGGAGTGACGACAACTCCTGATTCAGCGCCAATGTTGAATTAGAGGAAGCCCCCTCCCATTGCAAAAGCATTTCAAGAACACAATCAAGCTGGCTGAAGGGCAATCTATCTAGAAAAATAAGCGTTTTTTCGCCGGCCTTTGCTTTAGTCTGGCGACTATCGTTAGGATATGACCTAGTGAAAGGAAAAATTGACATTATGGTTGTTGCAGCGCCGCGTTTGATTTCTCGGGAGCAGGCTCTAGATTGGATTGAGCAGATTGTGGCACAGGCAAAATCAGATGGTGTTTCTGTGCAAATAGAAGAACGCGAGTCTGCCTTAGGGCGATTTGGTGAAAATCAAATTCGGCAAAATCTCCAGAAAAATCAGTTTGAAATTCGCATTACTAGCTATTTCGGGAAACAAAACGCCAGTGTCACCACCGTTGAGCAGGATTTTGATGGCATTATCGCAGCTCTGCGACGGAGTGAAGATTTAGCTCGAATTGCGCCTCCTGACCCAGAGTGGATCCCGTTACTAGAGACGCAAAGCTATCCTGATTTTTCGGCGAAATTTGACGAGCCAACCTACACTTTTTCACCGTTAAAACGAGGGGAGCTGATCCAAAAGGTTTGTCAGCAAAGTGAAGTGGCTAGGACGGAAGGATCCGGCATTTTGAGTACTAGCGCGACGGCCTATGCCGTTGGTAATTCGGCGGGTTTACGGGCTTACGATTGCAAAACTAGCGCGGAATTTAGCTTTACTGCAAAAATTGGTAAAGGCTCCAGTTGGGGAAGACGCACGGCTTGGGGTATCAATGAACTGCCCATCGAAAAAATTGTAACTACGACGTTGCAGCGGGCAACTTTAGCGCAAAATCCCACCCGTTTAGAAGCAGATACTTATCCGGTTGTTTTTAATGCCGGGGCGATCGCCAACCTGATTCCACGGATGGTGTGGGGTATGTCGGCGCGTTCAGCGGATGAAGGGCGTAGCTTTTTCTCTGGGGAGAAAGACGGGAATCGTTTGGGCGAAAAACTGTTTAACGACAAAGTGAATTTGTATCGCGATCCGAGGCATCCTTTGCTGCAATCGAGTCCATTTAGTGGCGGCGGTTTGCCCTGCGATCGCCGAGCAATTGTGGAGAATGGCGTAGTGAAAACCTTAAGTTATGACCGTTATTGGGCTGCCCAAAAACATCAAAAACCGACTGGCGGTTTATTCCCCTTGGTGATGGAGGGAACGGATCAAACCCTAGCGGATTTAATTGCGAATACTGAACGGGGGATTTTCGTAAATCGCGCTTGGTATGTGCAGTCGGTGAACCGCAAAACCCTTGAGCTGACGGGCATGACCCGCGACGGAGCCTTTTGGATTGAGAACGGCAAACTAGCTTATCCCATCTACAATTTGCGTTTTAACGATACGCTGCCAAATCTACTGAATAATATCGAGGCGATCGCCACCCCAGAACGTCATGGCAGTTCAGTCGTGCCAGCAGTGAAAGTTAGCGCTTTTCATTTCAGTAGCGTCACCGATAGCATTTAACAGAAGCTTTTCGGAAGGTTGTTCGCGAACAACCCCTACAAGTATTGGTTTGTGTAGGGGCGACATCGAGATGCGCCCTCGATCAACTGTGGCACAAACAAAAAATCCCCCTAAATTCAGGAGGATTTTCGTTTAATTCATACTGTGATTAGACGAGTTTGATGTCAGGGTAATAGGTCAAAATATCATCGGTACTGAGGGTGTCACCTTCTGCTTGGGGAGTCCAGAGAATCTCTAGAGCAACGAGGCGATCGCCACCGAGAGCACCAATTTGACGGATGGCTTGTTCAAGATTCTGAGAATCATTAATTTTCGGTAAATCGATCTTGCCGAGTGCCCCAGCAATAATCGTGACCATAATGTACTCGTTATTACCTTGGTCAGCCTTCACAAGGTCAGCACGGTCGCTACTCGCCGGAACATTACGCTCGTTGTTGACGTTCGTTAGAGTTTCCGCCGTGAACTTACTGCGTTCACCGAGAGCTAATTGATTAAACGTAGATTCCGCTGCATCAACCCCTAATTTTGCCGCGTCTGCCGCACCATAAACCCAATATTCAGGATTACGCAGTAGCGCTAAAGTAGTTTCCTGTAAAACCTTGGCGCGACCAGCTTGGGTGCCAGTGTCAGCCGTTGCTGCTAATCTATCTAAATCTTTTTGCAAATCCCGTGCCTGTGCCAACAAACCCACCTGCACTTTTGCCACAGAAATTTGGCTAGACGGTGCCGAATAACCCACACTGTCTCCGCTTTCTGCACCTCCACCCAGTACACCCTGGAAAGTACGGACTAAAAATCCGGCGATCGCCAACATAAAGAAGAGACCGAAGATACCGCTAAACCCGCCGAAGCCAAAGAATGGTAGGAGGAAAGGAAAACCGAAGCCACCACCATAGCCATAACCGCCACCCACAGGAGCCTGACGAGTAGGAGCAGGGGAGAAACTGCGGCTAGGCGCACTACGGAAGGAGCCACCACCAATTCTGCCGCCACTACGCGCTGCCCAAGCCTCATCAGCTGGAGTGAAAGTTAGGGCAAAGGACAGCATGACCGCCAAAGCTCCATACAAAAAGCGTTTAAACATAATCGATGCAAAAATTGTTCTAGTAAAAATTCCTACAATCTATTCTATCAATCTAGAGAATTCCAGACATTGGGGGCTTTCCCTAATCGAACCAGCCAATATCCTCCTCAGGGATGCTAGAAGCAGGTTGCGAGGGAAACTGTAAATTTGCTTGGTAACTGGAAATTCGCGCTAAAACTAAAGCTCGATCTTCCTCAATTGTCCGCTCTTCGTTAACTGGTTCCGGCTCAGGTTCCGGTTTGGTTGTTTCTGCTTCGAGAACTTGCACTTGGGCATAGAGTTTTTCCACCAAACCCTGTTGCTTTATTAATTCTTTTTCGAGCTTGGTTTTTTCCGCAGAATCTGTTTTGAGGGTTTTAATGGTTTTCTCTGCGTCGGCGATCGCCTTTTCTTGAGTTGAGATTTTATCCTCTAGAGCCTTCACCTGTTTCGCTAATTCTTGATTTTTAGCTTCAATTTTTTCGGCTTGCGGGTCAGGAGTCGTCGCAGAACTTGGCTGCTGATTTTGTAGTAATTTAATGTGCTCTAAAAGCTGGGCTTTGGTCATGCGGGAAAGCGCCGTCGCCGAGGGTTGCGCTGGCAATTCAACCTTCTTTGTCGCCTTAGGTTGGGTCTTCGTTTCAGGCTTGTCAGTCGCCTCTTGTTTGACTTCCTCTCGAAGTAAATCGGATAAATTCTGCTTACTGCTCGCCATAACGTCCCTCATTAATACTATGTCCAATCCCGTTGCAATTCGTCCGCGACACGACGGTAATCGGTTTCTGCGTCTTTAGTCTTTTTACCACGCATCTGACTGATAGGTACGCCTGCCAAGACAGCTTGTTCATGAGCCTTGTAGGCTCGTACAAAGGCATGACACACAGGAATACCCAGTTCGATTAGCGTATTTTGGGCATCAATGCTCTCCCGCAAGCTCCGACTATCGACTTTCGTGAGTAAAACGCGATGCTGCACACCAACTGGTTTAATGGCCTTTTGCACCGTTTCAATGAGGGCACTGAGATCCATTGGCGCGGGCGGCGTTGGCAAAATAACAGAATCTGCGGTCAGTAAGACAGCCTTTAAAGCTTGGGAACGCAGCGCCGGCGGAGTATCAACCACAATTAAGTCATAGCCCTCTACTTGCCGTAAATTTTTTAAGGCCTCAGGTTTTTTCTCAGTACTAATGTCAATGTTCCATTTCTCTGGATTGCGATCTACCCACCAAGCCGCTGAGCCTTGGGGATCGCTATCGACCAGTAGTACTCGCTGTTTTTCTGCAAAAATTGCCGAGAGATTGACCGCTGTTGTCGTTTTGCCGACGCCACCTTTCCCGTTAATAACCGCCAAAATACGATGGGATGTCACAGTTTTCCCTACTCTTGCGTTAGCCGACATTTACGGTGTGACATTATAGCGGCTTCGCTCCCGCTCATTATCGAAAACGCAATCATTCTTGAGTTGGGACGAAGTGGGCGTGGACAAAATATTGCTGGTGAGGTGGGCTAGGATAAACGGTGATTGTGGCGCTGCATGATCTAGCGTTGAGTCGCTTTAATATTTGTTATCTGTTGATAAATGATCTGTTTTAGTTATGAGTACAGCTTCTTCTGCGGTTTTTAAGGATCCTCAATTTGATGAGTGGCTTCAAAGGGAAATTTTGAGATTAAGCGTAGATACGCTGAATAAAAAAGCAATTACCTGTACGGCTTGTGGCGAAATTCGAGGAGATTATATTGTTGACTTTCAAGGTGAAACCTATCGTTTCGATACGCCGAAAACCTATGCCTTCTTAACTTACGTTTTAGAGGAAGTGTAATTCTGAGTGGCAAATGTCGTGGGTAATGGATGTCATGAAAGAATGCTCAAGCACGAAAAAAGGTGCGTTACATTGCATTAACGCACCCTACCAAGTTGATTTTTGATTTTCGCTTGAGATTTAAACGGCTACGAAAAAATTTAGTTTGCTTCAGCGCCCAAACCGACAGGACAAGTAACGCCTGTACCGCCTAAACCGCAATAGCCACCGGGGTTTTTCGCGAGGTATTGCTGATGGTACTCCTCTGCGTAGTAAAATTCGGGCGCATCAAGAATTTCTGTGGTGATTTCACCGTATCCTTTGGCGGCGATCGCCCCTTGGTACATTTGGCGAGACTCTTCTGCTGCTTTTTTCTGAGCTTCGGTATAAGCGTAAATACCAGAACGATATTGCGTGCCAGTGTCATTACCTTGGCGCATACCTTGGGTGGGGTTGTGGCTTTCCCAAAAAACCTTAAGGAGGGTTTCATAGGAAACTTGAGCCGGATCGTAAGCGACGAGAACCACTTCGTTGTGACCCGTCATGCCAGAGCAAACTTCTTGATAGGTAGGATTTTTGGTGTAGCCTGCCGCGTAGCCTACCGCAGTACTATAGACACCTTCGGTTTGCCAGAACTTCCGTTCTGCTCCCCAGAAACAACCGAGTCCGAACATGGCAAGCTCGATATTGTCAGGGAAAGGCCCTTTAATGGGGTTGCCATTCACAAAGTGCTTCTCAGGAACGGGCATTTGGCGATCGCGGCCGGGGAGTGCCTGTTCCGGATTAGGCATTTCTGATTTTTTGCCGAGTAGACCGAAAAACATAAAACAGTAGGCTCACATTGAGGTTGTCACCTTGATTGTAGACAAAATTGCCAAGGCCTTGGGTGATACGTTTGGGTTATGACTCTCAGGATGTGTGAGCGATTTCTGATAAAATCTTCTAAGATCTTAAAAAAACGTTACTTAACCGAAATTTACATGAATGTACTGGTGGTCGGTGCTACGGGCACTTTAGGCAGACAAGTTGCGCGACGGGCATTAGATGAAGGTCATCACGTGCGTTGTCTCGTTAGGAGTGCTCGTAAGGCATCTTTCCTGAAGGAATGGGGGGCAGAGTTAGTGGGCGGCGATATCTGTGTTCCGGAATCATTGCCCCCAGCCCTCGACGGTATTGATGCGATTATCGATGCAGCGACTGCCCGTGCGACAGATTCAACGGGAGCGAAGGAAGTAGATTGGCAGGGTCAGGTGAATTTGATTCAAGCGGCAAAGGAGGCTGGTATTCAGCGCTTTGTCTTTTTCTCGATCCTTGATGCAGAAAAATACCGTAATGTCCCTTTAATGGATGCAAAGTACTGTGTCGAAAGATATCTCGAAGAAGCTGACATGGACTTTACTGTCTTGCGTCTTGCGGGCTTTATGCAGGGTTTGATTGCGCAGTATGCCATTCCGATTCTTGAAAATCAGGCGGTCTGGATTACGGGTAAAAATTCGGCGATCGCCTACATGAATACCCAAGACATTGCTCGTTTTGCGGTACAAGCATTAAACATTCCCGCCACCCAAAAAGGCTCTTTCCCCGTCGTGGGTACCCGGGCATGGAAAGGCGAAGAAATTATCAATATTTGTGAGCGATATTCTGGACAAACCGCTAGTATTGCCCGTTTATCCCTTGGTTTCCTCCGGTTAATGCGTCGTATTACCCGCTTCTTCCAATGGAGCCAAAACGCCTCTGATCGCCTTGCCTTTGCCGAGGTGATGGCCTCTGGAAATTCCCTCGATGCGCCGATGGAGGAGGTCTACAAAACCTTTGAGCTAGACCCCGCCGAAACCACAACCCTTGAGAGCTATCTACAGGAATACTTCAGCCGGATTATGCAGAAGCTCAAGGAAATTGATTATGAGAAGAATAAAAATAAGAAGAAGACCGGTAAGAAGAAGCCAAATATTCGTACGCCATTTTAAGGAAAATAGTTGGGAGACATGTCAAAATCTATGTCGTGGGATGTCTCCGGTTGTTGCAGAAACCTTGTTCCAACAGGCTCATTAGAGCCTTAGACGGATGCGACATGGATGATAATCTATAGGTCTATACCCCTAAGTTTTCAGGACAATTTTGCTTGTGCCCAAAGCTGGCATTATTTATAACGACATCAAACCGATCGCCTGCCAAGTTGCCCAAGAACTGACAAAAACCCTACGGCAAAATGGCTGGCAAGTGGAGACGGCAACGGGCTTTGGCGGCTTATTAGGATATGTAGAGCCAGCTGCTGCACCGCCCACCATTCAGGATCGTCCGGTTTGTCACACCAGAATTGATCAGTTGGTTCCGCCAAATTTTGATGATGCAATGAAGTTTGTTGTTGTCCTAGGTGGTGATGGCACGGTACTTTCTGCTGCGCGCCAGGTCGCGCCGTTGGGTTTACCGATGTTGACGGTCAATACGGGTCATTTAGGGTTTTTGACTGAGCTTTATCTACAGCACCTTGATGAGGCGATCGCCCAGCTATTGGCGGGGGAATACGACGTAGAAGAGCGCTCTATGATTACGGTGCAGTTGTTTAGGCAAAATGATTTACTTTGGGAAGCCTTGAGTTTAAATGAAATGGTTTTGCACCGAGAACCGCTCGCGGGCATGTGTCATTTTGAGATTAAAATCGGAGCCCATGCTCCCGTTGATATTGCCGCCGATGGCATTATTGTGGCAACACCGACAGGTTCCACGGCCTACTCCCTGAGCGCCGGTGGCCCCGTTGTAACACCTGATGTACCGGTCTTTCAGCTCGCGCCTATTTGTCCCCATTCCCTCGCATCCCGTGCCCTTGTGTTTTCTGATAGTGAACCTGTCAATATTTTTCCGGCGACACCTCACCGTTTAATGTTGGTCGCTGATGGTAATGGTGGTGCCTATGTGATTCCTGAAGACCGGGTTTCTTTGGGGCGATCGCCCTACAATGCCAAATTTGTGAGATTACAGCGTCAAGAATTTTTCCGTATCCTGCGGGAAAAACTTGGCTGGGGCATGCCCCATGTGGCGAAGCCTTCCTCACGCAAATTTTCGTAAATAACGTCAGTTATGGATAAGAATGTAGCCAAAATTCTTTAGAGAAGAGGAGACACGGAGAGGGAAAGACACGGGGAAGCAACGAAAATTTGTATTTTTTGAAAGCTAGTAGGATTGTTTGCATAGAAACATCTCCCGATCTCTCGCTCTCCCATTCACCGCGTC
>NZ_MRBY01000041.1 GCF_001904615.1 [Limnothrix rosea] IAM M-220 | reverse complement strand
AAAATGCAAATTTTCGTTGCTTCCCCGTGTCTCTCCCTCTCCGTGTCTCCTTTTATCTAAAGAATTTTGGCTACATTCTTATCCATAACTGACGTTAATATACGATTTCTACCTCCCTAACGACATGGGCAAATAAGCGCATCTTTAGTTCGGTATTCCTACGCCAAATCATGGAGTCTATATGCCAGCAAAAAGGAGCAGCACCAGCGCCACTCCCACAATCATCATGAAATTAATTAATATTTGTCTATACTTTCAGAGCCTTAGAGTAAATAGACCAACAAGAAGAGCACAAGCCAAACCACATCAACAAAGTGCCAATATAATTCTGCCGCTTCAACTCCGAAATGGGAACTACTGCTATAGTGACCCGCTTCGCGCGATCGCCACAATACTGCGAGGGTAAAAAGTAAACCTGCGGTTACGTGTAAACCATGAAAGCCCGTGAGGACATAAAAGCAACTGCCGAAGAGATGCTCCGTGAGACCAAACTCCATGTTGGAATATTCAAAAACCTGACCGCCAAGGAACACTGCGCCCATTAGAGCCGTGAGGCCAAACCACAGTTGCAAACCTTTGACATCGTCATTTTTGATCGCACTTTGACCCTTGTGCATCACGAAACTACTACTCACTAGAATCACACTGTTAATCGTAGGAACCAGCAGCTCTAGCTCCTTGGTGAAATCTGGGACAGTGACTTTGTAGATAACGAACGCCGCAAACAGACCCATAAAGATCATTGTTTCAGCGACAAGGAAGAAAACCAAACCCAACATACGATAGTCGGCATGACCATGCTGTTCGGTCGGTGCTTCTTGATATTCTGAGGCGATCGCCCCATTCGTTGTCGTAACTGAACTTTGCATATTTTCTATCCTCCTAACCTACATTGGCCACTTCAGTGAGCATATCTTCAATATCTTCGTCGCCATCTTCCGATTCGGTATCGATACCGTACTCATAGGGTCCCGCCCAGAGGACAGGCATTTCCTCAAAGTTTTCGATTTCCGGAGGCGAAGTCGTTTGCCACTCTAGGGTAAGGGCACGCCAAGGATTACGACCGGCGACTTTTCCTTTAATTAATCCCAAAGCCATGGAGACCAAAAATGGCAAAGTAGACAACGCCAAAATATAAGAACCCCAAGTACAAATTTGGTTAATACCTTGGTACTGAGGATCATAGAGGGCAATCCGGCGGTTCATACCCTGCATACCGAGATAGTGCATCGGCAGAAAAGTCATATTAAAACCCACAAAGGTCATCACAAAATGGATTTTGCCCCAAATCTCGTCATACATTTTGCCCGTTACTTTGGGATACCAATGGTAAACGCCAGAGAACAGCGCAAAGACAGAACCACCAAACAACACATAATGAAAGTGACCCACCACAAAATAAGTATCGTGGACGTGAATATCAAAGGGAGCTGCCGCGAGCATAACGCCAGTTAAACCGCCCATGAGGAAAGAGGACAAAAAGCCAATGGCAAATAGCAATGCTGCATTGAGTTGAAGTTTGCCGCCCCAAAGAGTGGCGCACCAGCTAAAGATTTTGATGCCCGTCGGTACAGCCACAAGCATTGTCGTCGCCATAAAGAACATCCGTAACCAACCGGGAGTACCACTGGTAAACATGTGGTGTGCCCAAACAATTAAGCCCAAAAAGCTAATAGCTAAACCAGAATAGGCGATCGCCCGATACCCAAAAATCGGCTTCCGAGAGTGAACAGGCAGCACCTCAGAAATCACCCCAAAAAACGGCAACACCATGATGTACACCGCCGGGTGAGAATAAAACCAAAATAAGTGCTGATAAACAATCGGGTCACCACCACCAGTGGGATTAAAGAAAGCCGTCCCAGCCATGAGATCAAAAGACAACAAAATCAGCGCAGCAGCCAGTACCGGCGTAGAGAGCAAAATCAAGGCAGAAGTCGCCAACATTGCCCAACAGAACAGCGGCATACTGTGGATGTCCATATCAGGGATACGCATCTTAAAAATCGTGGTGACAAAATTAATCGCCCCCAAAATCGACGCAGTCCCTAAAATCAACAGACATAAAATCCATAGCTCCTCGCCCCATTTACCAGAGATGAGACTCAGCGGCGGATAAGAAGTCCAGCCCGCTTGGGGAGCACCAACAAAAAAGCTAGAGATTAATAAAATGCCACCCACAGGCTGCATCCAGAAAGCCACCGCATTCAGACGGGGAAAGGCCATATCATCCGCACCAATCATCAGTGGGATCAAGTAGTTAGCAAAGGCTGCTCCAGCAGGCACAATCCATAAAAAGATCATGATCGTGCCATGCATTGTAAACAGCTGGTTATAAACTTCCGGGCTGACAAAGTCAGGATCGGGGGTCGCGAGCTCCGTGCGTACCACTTCAGCTAATGCGCCACCAACAAAATAGAAAAGGAAAGAAGTAACAAGATACTGGATTCCAATGACTTTGTGGTCAGTACAAAAGGTGAAATAGTCAGTCCACTTGCGATCGCCACCGTGGTGAATCGTTGCGTCACTCATAGTTGATCGTAAAAATTTAAATTAACTTGAAAATTACTTAAAAGAAATAAGTTGGAGATGAAGATAAAACCTAGGGTTTTAGGGCAGACATCATATTCATTGGGGCATGGGGAATTTGCTGGAGCGTATTTTCGATAATGCCCATATCCTCAGCATAGGATTGGAGAAAATCAGTATCACTCAGCTCGCTAGGATTTAACGCCACAGATTCACCACCAGTCATTGCCACCGTTCTCTCCTGTACCCACTGGTCATAGGCCTCAGGAGATTCAACAGTCATCGTGGTTTTCATGCCACCGTGGTAAGACCCACAAAGTTCGGCACAAATAACAGGGTAAGTTCCCTCGCGATTTGCGACAAAGCTGAGTTGAGACTCTTGTCCGGGCATTACGTCTTGTTTGATGCGAAACTCCGGCAACCAAAACGCATGGATTACATCCGCAGCCTGCATATTTAGAAGAACACGACGATCTTTAGGAATATGGAGATCACCGGAAACAATCCCGGTTTCTGGATAGGTGAAGATCCAAGCATATTGCAGACCATTTACGTTTACCTTTAGAGGCTCATCGTCACCGACACCCGGAGACTTACCGATGCCAATGGCGACTTGGGAGTTGTTGGTGTCACCCATGGCAACCATGTTGTCAATTTTGTGACCACCGTGATGGTGCATTGCCATCTGGGAGCCACCGGAAACCATGGGGTCAAGACCACCCATGTTGTTGTAGATTTCAAAGCTATAGATCGCGAGGATAAAGACAATTACTGTCGGAATTGCTGTCCATACGATCTCAAGGGGAATGTTGCCTTCGATGGAGGGACCATCAGTCATATCGCCTTTTTTACGGCGGAAACGAATTAAACAAATGACTAAAACGCCTTCGATGAGGAGAAAAAGTCCAGTGGCGATGGTCATCATCAGATTAAAGAGATCATCGACATCATTGGCATCGGCGGAAGCGGCTACGGGTAGTAAGCCATGGTTTTGACCGTACCAGAGACTTACGAGGGTAATCGCAATTCCGGCAATCAATGTTGTGATGCTACTCGGAATATTCACAGGTAAAAATATTATCCTTATCAAATTATTGCTTGCTGTCTCTCACGTTAGATCAAAGGATTCGGAATGACTGCCAGTTTGTTACAAACTTCATGCTTGGATAATGACATTTAAGGAAAACCTTTGATTTCAAGGAAAGGGATCGCTCAAAAGTAATAAATATTACTGTTTTATTGAGGAAATATTTACAAAGTAAAGTTCTCTAAAATGGGCTATGTAAAGATTTTGTACAGGATGAGTTGTTCCGTGATCTGGTCTAGATGGGTTGATTAGAGTGGTTAATAAGGTCTGGCGATCTGTTGCCATTCCTTTAGTCAATGTTTTGCCACTAATACTTTTTTGAAAGTAGCTACTTTAGAAAGTGTTAAGTGTCTATGAGGAGGCTCTATGACTCAATCTCTATCATCACCAAAGTCTTTTTCGCCTGCGGCTCCACAGGTCAAGGTGTGGGTGCGTCGCTTGGTCTGGAAGATGGCGATCGCCACCTTTCTCCTCATGGCAATCGGTAGTGCAACGCGGGTGATGAATGCGGGCTTAGCTTGTCCGGACTGGCCTCTATGCTATGGGCAATTAGTGCCCACCCAGCAGATGAATTTACAGGTCTTTCTAGAGTGGTTTCACCGCCTTGATGCAGCCCTAATCGGTGTGTCGGCGATCGCCCTTGTGGGTCTATCAGTTTGGTTCCGGAATGTCTTGCCCAGTTGGTTACCTTGGGCTTCTGGTCTAGCCCTATTCCTCATCGTCTTCCAAGGCATTTTAGGGGGACTAACTGTGACAGAACTACTCCGCTTTGATATTGTGACGGCTCATTTAGGCACAGCCCTAGTTTTCTTCGTCACCCTCTTAAGTATTGGCGCTTGTTTAAGTGATTTTAACGGCAACAGTACCGCCAACAAATTGCCTTGGATTGGTTTAACAGCAGCAATTTTAATCTATATCCAAAGTTTGCTTGGTGGCTTAGTGGCATCCCAATGGGCATTACACCAATGTTTCTTCCGTGGGGACATGTGTATTGTCATGAACAGCCACATCATTGGCGTTATCCCAGCGACCCTCGCCACTCTGATCACGATTGTTGTAGCCTGGCGTACCGCAGCCTTACACCCGACCCTGCGCATCTTGGCCAATCTCGCATTAATGCTCGTCATTTCCCAAGTATTAATAGGTGTTGCCACGTTCCGCCTCCATTTGCAGGTCGCCCCCCTCACAGTCACCCACCAAGCTGTCGGTGCGGCTCTCCTCGGAACACTCACACTGTTTACTGTCTTTGCCCTACGCGATCGCCATTCCAGTAATCAATTTCCCAAATCCAAGCTTACCTAGGATTCCCATCGCCCACTGCACCAGCAGATTGATTATTTTTTTGTCGCACTAATGTCTATTTTTTGACTTTTCCCCCTCCCACCCAAATACGGCAGCTGCCATCACGACAACTGTTTACCGATTTATTGACCCACATCTAAATTTTTCTCGCTCAACATCTGAACACTGCTTTTTAGCGTATTTCCCAATAGGTATTTTTTATATGGTTGGCACAAGCCTCTCTCCTCGTCATGACAACTTTCTTGCCGTTGTCAAAAGCTACTATCAGCTCACCAAACCCCGCATTATTCCGTTACTTTTGATCACCACTGCCGCTTCCATGTGGATCGCATCAAACGGCGAAATTGACCCCATTAAATTGGTTTTGACAATGTTGGGAGGCACTTTAGCAGCGGCTTCTGCCCAAACCCTAAATTGCATCTACGACCAAGACATTGATTTTTCGATGCAGCGTACCCGTAAGCGCCCGATTCCTTCGGGTCGTGTGCAGCCGCGCCATGCGCTGATTTTTGCGGTAGTGCTGGCAGGATTGTCTTTTTCTCTCCTCGCAGTGTTTGTAAATGTCTTGAGTGCTTGTTTAGCATTCTCCGGCATTGTGTTCTACATGCTGATTTACACCCACTGGCTGAAGCGTCACCACGTCCAAAATATCGTTATTGGTGGTGCAGCGGGATCAATTCCTCCCCTCGTTGGTTGGGCTGCGGTCACGGGTCACTTGGATTGGTCAGCGTGGATTTTGTTTGCGCTCATTTTCCTTTGGACTCCTCCTCACTTCTGGGCTTTGGCACTCATGATCAAAGATGATTACGCCGAAGTTAAT
Organism: [Limnothrix rosea] IAM M-220; assembly: GCF_001904615.1. NCBI lineage: Bacteria > Bacillati > Cyanobacteriota > Cyanophyceae > Chroococcales > Geminocystaceae > Picosynechococcus > [Limnothrix rosea] IAM M-220. Next base: position 30,227 of record NZ_MRBY01000041.1, on the reverse strand, counting down.
GTGCCGATGTTGCCTGTGGTTGAAGGTGAGCAGGTCACGGTTGACCAAATCTGGATTTACACGTTGATTACAGTGCCCTTCAGTTTATTGCTGGTTTTCCCTTTTCATTCCTCTGGCATAATCTACGCGATCGCCGCCATTTGGTTGGGTGTGATTTTCATTAAAAAAGCATGGGAACTGAAGCAAAATCCTTTCGATAAGCCCCTCGCCAAGTCGATGTTTAAATATTCAATTCTCTACATGATGTTGCTTTGCACGGCGATGGTGGTGGATAGTTTACCTGCGGTACATGATGTGACTGCGACGGTGACGACAATTTTGGCATCCCTTGGCTAATGACCCCTCTGTTTTCTAAACTTCTCGAACTTTCCCAGAAAAAACACGCCCCTTTTTATGCCCCCGGTCACAAGCTCGGTCGGGGGATTTTTCATGGCTTAACGTCGGCTTGGGGCACAGCTATTTTTCGGGCGGATTTACCGGAATTGCCGGATCTCGATAATCTTTTTGCACCGGAAGGAGTGATCGAGGAAGCTCAAGATCTGGCGGCGCAAACCTTTGGGGCGGATCGCACCTGCTTTTTAGTGAATGGTTCCACCTGTGGCCTGATCGCGTCTATCCTCGCAACGGTCGGTGATGGGGAGAAAATCCTCTTGCCTCGCAATATCCATCAATCGGCGATCGCCGGACTGATCCATTCGGGGGCGATGCCTGTATTTGTCGATCCGCCCTACGATCCCCAGTGGGATTTAAATTATGGTTTAACGCCGGACGCTGTTGCCGAAGCCCTGAAACTTCACCCGGATATTCAGGCCGTTGTAATCCTGTCGCCCACCTATCAGGGAGTCTGTCCAGATGTCGGGGCGATCGCCGAGATTACCCACACTAGAAATGTGCCGTTAATTGTTGATGAAGCCCACGGTAGCCATTTTAAATTTCACCCAGATTTACCGCCCACAGCTCTAGAGTTGGGAGCCGATCTAGTAATTCAATCGACCCACAAAACCCTTGGCGCGATGACCCAAGCATCCATGTTGCATGTACAGGGTTCACGTATTAGTCATCAGAAAATTAGCCGAGCTTTGCAATTAGTCGAATCCACCAGCCCCAGTTATTTACTCCTCGCCTCCCTTGATGCCGCCCGTGAACAAATGGCAACGGATGGCAAAAGCCTATGGGGCGAAACTCTAGAGTTAACTAATTTTGCCCGACAAGAATTGAAAAAAATCTCCGGCATTAAAGTTTTTGATTTTAAGCATCAATCAGGTTTTAAATACTTTGATACGACGCGCCTCACCATTGATGTCACAAATTTAGGTTTTACGGGGTACGAAGCCGATGAAATTCTCCATAAAGAATTAAACGTAACTTGCGAATTACCTCTAGAGAAAACCCTTACTTTTATTTTGACCTTTGGCAATACCAAAGCTGATATTAATCAACTAATTGATGCAGTTAAAAAGTTGGGCGATCGCCCCCCATCCCAACCATACCAACCGAAAACCAACCCCCACAAACAACAAACCATTCATCACTTACCTAAACTCACACCAAGACAAGCATTTTATACCGATAATTTTGCCATCCCCCTAGAAAAAAGTAGCGGCAAAACCTGTGGCGAATTAATCTGTCCCTACCCACCCGGTATTCCAATTTTAATGCCCGGCGAAATCATCACAAAAGACAAACTCACCAGGCTACAAAACACACTAAATTTAGGCGGCATTATTACAGGAATAACTGACCCCACCTTAAAAAATATTCAGATTATTGATCACGATTAAGTTGATTAATATCAAGAACCAAAGGTAACGATTCACCACTCCCCATATTAAGAATTGTCGGCATTTGACTACCACCCTTTTCCCAAGCTTTAATCATTTCATATTGATTTTCTAATTCTTGGCGTTTAAGGGATAGCTCACCACCATCACCCTGTAGCGCTTGGGCTAATAACTTTTGGGCTTGGGCTTGTCCTTCTGCTTTCGCCACTGTTGCTTCCGCAACCTTTTTAGCTTCCTCTAGTTTATAGATAGCTTCTTGGGCTTTTTGTTGGGCAATTTCCTTTTGTTCGAGGGCATCAATCACGCCTTGGGCAAAGTCTAAATCCTGTACCTGCACACGCTTTGGCGCAATTTGTGGGTAGCCTTCTAATGCCGAAAAAACCGCTTCTTCAATTTCATTATCAATGCGTTCGCGCTCGGCGATTGTCTTCTGCAAATTTCGTCTCACTAAGACACCTTTTGCTTCTGTTTGAACAATATTACTGAGAAAGTTTGCTTGGAAATTACCAATTGTTTTGTAATTTATATAAAAGTCTACTGCTTCCGTTGGCTTCAGAGAATAGGTTAACTGAGTATCAAGGAAAATATTATTACCCTCACTAGAACTACCATCTAAATCCTCTAAAACAAGGGATTGCTGCTGGATACTCAATGTGGCAACTTCTGTAATAAATGGTAGCTTCACATGAAAGCCTTCCGGCAGATAGTTTGGATTGGTTTTTCCGAGAACAATTTTAACGCCAACATTTCCCGGCTTGACAATTGCAAAACTGTTTAAAAGACCAATAGCTCCGGCAAAAAGAATTGCCCATCCCAATACAATCCAACCTGTATTTTGACGGAGACTTTTTAGGATGATATTAGCCATTTTCTTCACTCAATAAACTAAAGCATTGTTTCCTTGAGGTTAGCATTATGTCCTAATGGTTTTGATCGTGACTTAATCTAGCTAAATATTGCTTTATACTTCACAATCTTTGGGCTGAACGTAAAAGTCGAAAAAGCTGATTTTTATCGATAGTTTTATAGATTAAAGTGGGCGATCGCCTGTGCCACTCCATCTTCTTCTACGGTACTTGTGACGTAATTAGCGCAATGTTTTACTGGTTCTGGTGCGTTACCCATGGCAATACCTAATCCGGCATATTGCAACATTTCTCTATCATTAAAGTTGTCGCCGATCGCCATTATATTTTCTGGTTTTAAGCCTAAAATAGTCTCGGTTAAAAACTTTACTGCCTGACCTTTTGTTGCGGTGGGACAGGTGAATTCGACGTAAACTTCCGTAGATTGGGTACAGTAAACATCTTGGGTTGTGTAGCGTTTTTGTACTTCTGACAAAAGTTTTTTCGGAATGTCTTCATAGTGACAAACCGCGAGGATTTTTGTGGGAGCAAGATAAATTATTTCCCGCAAATCTGTGAGGACATTGGCTTTACAGCCAGTCCTTTTTTCGTAGGCGTTTGTCTGTTCATTTATTTCTGAAACGTACAGTTCATCGTCGTGATAAACGTGGAGATGCATGGTTGATTTCCATGGCTCTGCGGTTAAATAATTTAAAATTTCCACACCCAGTTTTGCGGGCACGGAAAGGCGACGATGGAGCTTTTGAGTAATGGGATCTTGGATCCAAGCGCCGTTGTAGGCAATGATCGGTAAATCTGAGGCGATCGCCTGATGGAAGCGTCGAGCTGAACGAAACATCCGACCGGTGGCGATGGCGACCCGGATGCCGCGCTGCTGAATCCCTCGAATAGCCTCAACGACAGATGGGGTTACTTGGTTGTGGGAGCCGGAAATTGTGCCGTCAATATCGAGCACGAGTAGGCGAATATCTTCCATGGGATAGGGAATGCTTGCTGGCTTTAAAGTTCCAGAATAAGGGGCGATCGCCAATTCGTGGTATTCAGTTCAAGTGCGTTGAGCAAAGAGATTTTGCATATGCTCAATCAAAGCCTTGAGACGAAATGGTTTCGCCAAATAAAGATTTGCACCTGCCTCCAAACAACGTTGATGATCGGTTTCCATGGCAAGAGCAGTTAAGGCAATAATCGGTAACTTCTCAGCCGAAAATTTTTCACGAATCAGGCGCATCGCATCTAAACCATTTAGCTCTGGCATTTGAATATCCATCAAAATCAAATCTGGTTGCTCAGATGCATTGAGGGCTACTGCTTCGCGACCGTTAACCGCGCGGATGAGACGGTATCCTCTGCCTTCTAAATAGTCCCAAATTGTTTCGATATTGTCGTCATCGTCATCGGCAATTAAAACGAAGGGGCGATCGCCATTTGTCGTAACTGCTTGTTGAATTGCCGTTGGTTTACTAGGCGTTAACGGTGGTTGCTCTGTCACAGGTTGGCAAGTTTGCGGTGGCGGTGACCACGGTAAATGAAGGGAAAATTCGCTACCCATTCCCAGACGACTCGATACAGACACGGAGCCACTATGAAGTTCTGCAATTTGCTTCACCAAAGCCAATCCTAAACCCGTTCCCGCAAAACGTCTTGTCAGACTACTATCAAGCTGGACGAAAGGCTGAAAAAGTTGGTCTAGTTTGTCCTCAGCAATGCCAATGCCATTGTCCCGCACGTGGATACTCACCACATTCTCCGCCCCATTCAGCTCAAGTCGCAGCCTGATTGCGCCATCTGTTGGTGTGAACTTAATGGCATTACCAAGCAAATTTAGTAAAGCTTGCCGCAACCGTAACTGATCCGCCTGAACCACGGGCGATCCTTCGGGTAAATGTAGGTGAATGTCGATATTTTTTTTATTAGCCTGATGGCGAATCAGCGCTACACTGCTCTGACAAATTTGCTTTAGGTCAACGGCAACGGGGTGAAAAACCATTTGACCCGCTTCAATTTTGGCGAGGTTAAGTACATCGTTAATGAGCTCTAATAGATGCTGTCCATTGCGTTCAATGGTATTTAGGGAATGCTGCTGCCGCTCATTCATTTGGCCATAGGTGCCGTCGCCGAGCACCTCGGTCAATCCCAAAATTGCGTTAAGGGGAGTTCGAAGTTCATGGCTCATATTGGCTAAAAATTCATCCTTCAGTTGCGTCGCCTGCTCCAATTCTTCGTTAGTACGCCGCAATTCCTGTTCAGCCCGCTTGCGGTCGTCGATATCCGTTACCCGCACTAAATTTACCCGGCGATCGCCCACAGTGACTCGTTTCACGGCCAGGTTCCCCCAAAATACCCGTCCCGATTTCGTTACGTACTGTACTTCCCGGCTCCATGCCCCTGTTTGATTAATCTCTACGGCGATCGCCGCCAACTCCTCCGCTGTAAATTGTTGCGCTTGGAGAATATGACCCTCAATATCAATCAACTCCGACTTTGCGTCCCGCTCAAACATCGCCACCGCTTTTTTATTACAGTCAAACGTCCGCAATGTGTCCATATCGACTAGGAAAAGAGCATCCGCCGACTCCTCAAAAATCGCTTCCAGTAAACTTTGACTCCGGAGAATTTCTTGCTCTGCCGCCCGCCGTTCCGTCACATCAGTGATCATGCCGAGGGCTCCGATAAATTCTCCTTTGTCATTTAACAGCGCATTGGTGGCAACCATTGCCCACACCTCTTCACCATTGCGGCTGCGGAAACAAAAATCATGCTCTTCTGCAATGCCCTGTTGACGGCACTGGAAACTATGCTGGGCATCTTCTACATGTTCTGGCGCTATAAAATCAAACAACGATTTCCCATACATCTCATCAGCCTCATAGCCCAGCATCTTGGCCATTTGCGGGTTGACATAATCAGTTTTAGCCCCAGCATTGATCACCCAAATTCCCTCCTGGGCTGTTTCAACAATTTGCTGATAAAGCCGATCCTGTTGCTGTTGCTGTTGCTCCGCTGCCTTACGCTTCGAAATATCTCGAAGTACACCAATAAACCGCTCTGGGCTACCGTGATAATCGCCATGCAAGATGCCGCGATCATGCATCCAGAGATAATGACCATCACGATGACGAAAACGATATTCAAGCTCAAACAGTCTGTCCCCTTGGGCAGCCCGCTCAAATTCGGCTTTAACAGCGTCTAAATCCTCAGGATGTACCCGCCCGAACCAGCTACTTTCGGCATCCATGCCTATCTCTTCGGGGGAGTAGCCTAAAATCCTTTCGTAGTCTCCCTTCCAATTCAAAATATCTTGGGGTAAATAGTGATCGTAGGTGACTTCTCCTAGGGCTGTAATCAGGAGTTGATCGCGCAACACAAGGGCGGCATTCATCTCTTCGGAGCGTTTACGCTGGGAAATATCTTCGAAAATAATGATGTAGTAGGGTTCTTCCGGGGGCGCAGGTTGCACTTGGGACAGGGTGAGTTTTACCCAAATTTCTCGCCCTAGGTTTTGGTAAATACGGGTTTCATGTTGGACAAATCCGGTTTCTTGTACCTCGACAAACATCTGGCGATCGCCCACAATTTCCGTTGTTGGGGTGATACTCCAGTAAGATTCCCCCACAAAATCTGCCGGGGCAGCCCCAATCATTTTGGCAAGGGTTTGATTTACCTCCGTAAAGCACAAAGCCAGATCTAGTTTGGCAATGCCGACCCCAGCCTGTTCAAAAATTTCTCGAAACTTAGTTGCACTTGTTTGTAGTTGTACCTGCTGGGCTTGACGTTCTGCACTGACATAAAACATTTCACCGATAAGGCGCAGAGCATGGGCTTCTTGTTCATTAAACAGGGGCGCATTTTCTGTTCCCTGGGCGAGACATAAAACAGCCCAAGGAGCTTGGTTATCTTGGAGAATGGGAATCGCTAATAGTCGCTTTAACCCGGCAAAATCCATACGATGTTCTAGTTCGAGCGCTTCGTTTGGCAAGAGACTAGGATCGTTAATGAGAATATCTTGATTCCCCATGACTCGCTGCATCCACCAACTTTTGGGGGTAATATCGAGGTTTTCAAAGACCGGGGCAAGGGATGGTTTGCTGGCATCATGACACCATTCATTGACGATGCGAGCTCCCTCTTTGGGTAAGCTATGGCAGATTAAACAGGAGTAGTCGCTGCCAAAGGCATGGCCAAGGTATGCCAAAATTTTGTCAAAGTCTAAGTTTAGACTCTTCAGCAAATTTTGCAAGGTGTGGATCACGATGCTCTGTAGGCGACGACTGTGTACTAATTCTTGTTCTGCTTGTTTGCGTTCACTTTCGTCGAGAATAATGCCGTCCCAAATGACTTCACCATTGGGATATTGGCGGGGCTCAGAAATGCCTTTCAGCCACTTGATTTGACCGGAGGGTAAACGAATACGCCATTCCTGGGTCCATTTTGAAAGGGTCTCGGCAGACTGGTTCACAACGTCTAGTATGGCTGGGAGATCACTGGCAGGATAAGTCAGGGAAAAAATCGTCTGAATATCGGCGATCGCCGCGTCGCGGGTCACTCCAAAAATGTCTTCGACATAATCATTGGTATAGCGGAGTTCAAAACGGCCATCGACCCGCCGCACAAACTGGTAGATCATGCCGGGAATATTGCCGGAAAGTTTCTGAAACCGTTCGAGTGATTGCAGCAGTTCTGGTTTACTAATGGGCGGGGAGTCTAGAGCGTTTGCGTTTTTAGTGCCTGTCGATGTGGCGATCGCCTCCCCACAGACTTGGGTCACTGCCTTGGATGCCGCTAAATCGGTTTGGGCTTGCTGGAGGGCTTGGCGAAGGGATTCCTGTTCGGAAATATCCAGCCAAGATCCCAAAATCACCGTTTCCTGTTCCCGCTGTATGACTCGGATATCATCGCGGAGCCAGCAATACTCACCGGATTTGTGACGGACTCGATAACGTAAAGATGTCAGTTCGCCAACTTTTAGGTGATCTAAAGCCATGGCGATCGCCCCACGGTCATCGGGGTGTACCAGTGCCAACCAATCAAACTGCGCCTCAAGGAATATCGTTGCGGCATAGCCCAGCAAATTTTCGAGATTATCACTCACAAAGGTGAAATTTGTGCCTTTTACCCTAGCAAGCTTTTCATAGGCAACTAACGGACGATGCTTAAACATTGCCTCAATGGCTTGAACATTCGCCTCCGTTATCAGTGGCCGCGGGTGACTGGATACAAGAAATGCCATGGGACAAACGTCCAGAGAAACAATGGAAAATTGCTTCCATCGTAAACCGTTGTCCTCAGGATTTGGGTCAGGATTTGGGGTTGATTAAATGTCGATCAGATATTCCGTGGCGATCGCCTCACCGCCATTCTGCCGTTAATCGCCTAGCCCAAACCCACAGCACTAAATCAACTGGGGCTGGAGGTTGAGCACTTCCTGTCTCGCCCACTGATCTGCATGCAAAATATCCGCCAATGCAGGAGTCGCTTGATTATCTTTTTCGTGGCGATCGCAAACCTTTTCGATCAGGCGGGGAATATCAAGAAACTCAATTTTTTCCTCTAGGAAAAGCGCCACAGCCTGCTCATTGGCCGCATTCAGTACCGCAGGCATCGATCCCGCCGCACGACCCGCAGCATAGGCCAGATTCATACAAGGATATTTTTCGTGATCAGGTTCCCGGAAGGTCAAATCTCCCGCCTTTACGAGATCAAACGTTTCCCAGTCCGTATAAATGCGCTCCGGATAAGACAAAGCATAAAGCAACGGCAAACGCATATCCGGCCAACCCAACTGCGCCAATACCGATGTGTCTTGCACCTCAATCAGAGAGTGAATAATACTTTGGGGATGCACCACAATATCAATATCATCGTAATCCTTGCCAAAAAGATAATGGGCTTCAATCACCTCTAGACCCTTATTCATCAGAGTTGCCGAATCGATGGTGATTTTTTGACCCATCGACCAATTGGGGTGCTTCAGAGCATCTTTAACTGTAACCGTTTTTAATTTTTCAACAGGCAAATCCCGAAACGCTCCACCAGAAGCCGTGAGAATAATCCGTCGCAAACCGCCTTCAGGAACTCCTTGCAAACATTGAAAAATAGCCGAATGCTCCGAATCTGCGGGCAACAGTTTAACACCATGCTTTTCAATGAGGGGTAAAACAACGGGGCCACCAGCAATAAGGGTTTCTTTATTTGCTAACGCAATATCTTTACCTGCTTCAATGGCGGCAATGGTGGGCAACAATCCGGCACAACCAACGATGCCCGTCACCACACTTTCCGCATCGCCATAACGAGCCACTTCGGCGATCGCCTCTTTTCCCCCAATCACCTGCACCCGGGGAAAATCTTTAATGAGCGCCTTGAGCTCCGGCAATAAACGTTCATCATGGGTTGCAACGATCTCCGGCTCAAACTCAGCCACCTGCGCCGCCAACAGCTGAATATTGCGCCCTGCCGCCAGACCAACAACGCGAAACCGATCAGGGTGGGATCGCACAATATCGAGGGTTTGTGTGCCGATAGATCCCGTAGAACCCAAAATAGAAATTGCTTTGGCGTTGGTCATGATCGTTACTATTACTTACCCATCTGTTGCCAAACATCATCTCATTAAGGGGTTAACTTTTACCAGAGACCAACGACCAGAGATGCACCTGTCTAGCCTTCCTTTGCCCCAGACTTCCTGAAATCCCCCTCAAAATGAGAATGAGTTAAAAACGTCCTTAAAATTTTGGCGATCGTGCCAGTTGACCCTCCCGATTTCCGAAAGACTGCATTAGCATAGACAAAGAGACTACGAACGCAAATAAATAATCGCCCCTTACCCAAGGCCATCATATTTGTGGGATCATCTCCTAGATTTAACCCCAACCCTTGATTTTTTAATCATCCCAGTTTCATGTCTAACTACAAACCCTTTGTACTTGGTGCAACAGCTCTTGTTCTGACAGCAGTGACCGTCACAGGGGCGGGAATGCACTATTCCCAGAGCAAAGCCTACATCAGAAATAGTCCAAAGGAAGTAGTGGACGAAGTTTGGTTTGTCATTAACAAAGAATACGTTGATGCCACCTTTAACCAAAACGACTGGCGACGCGTCCGCAAAGAATATCTCGAAAAAGACTATAGCAACCAAGAGGAAGCCTATGATGCCATTCGAGACATGCTGGCATTGCTAGATGACCCCTATACTCGCTTCATGCCGCCCCAGGATTTCGAGAATATGCAAATCGATACCTCCGGTGAGCTGACGGGGGTCGGCATTCAAATTAGTAAAGACAAAGAAACCGACGAAGTTGTGGTCATCGCTCCCATTGAGGAAACACCAGCCTTTGAAGCAGGCATCATCTCCCAAGACAAAATCGTTGCCGTTGACGGTACACCCACTGACGGTATGGAGCTAAACGATGTCGTCAATATGATTCGCGGTAAACGCGGCACCGAAGTTATTTTGACGATCCGCCGCAACGAAGAAATTTTAGAGTTTTCCATTGTCCGCGAAATCATTCAAATTCATCCAGTCAAAGCGAGTATCGACACCAATGCCATTGGTGATATTGGCTATATTCGTTTGACACAATTTAGCGGTCAGGCAACTAGCGAAATGCGTGAGGCGATCGAAGATTTTGAAGCGCAAAATGTTGACGGCTACATCTTAGATCTACGCTCAAACCCCGGCGGTTTGCTTTATGCAAGTATTGATATTGCTCAAATGTGGCTCAATGGAGGTGGCATTGTTTCGACCGTTAACCGAGTGGGGGAAGTGGATCGCCAAGAAGCCAAAGCGAAGGCGATTACTGATAAACCCCTTGTGGTACTGGTCGATGGCGGCTCTGCTAGTGCTAGCGAAATTCTTTCGGGGGCGTTGCAGGATAATGACCGGGCTGTCCTTGTGGGTACTCAAACTTTTGGGAAAGGTTTAGTGCAGTCGGTTCGTCGCCTTGGGGATGATTCTGGTGTGGCTGTCACTATTGCGAAGTATCTCACCCCCTCTGGTCGCGATATTAATAAAGAGGGTATTGTTCCTGATTTTGTTGTGGAGCTAGAGGAGGAAATGCGTGAACAACTCCAGGCAGACCGCACTAAGATTGGCACAATGGCGGATCCTCAGTACTCCAAAGCTGTTGAGTTACTTAAGGAACAGTTGGTAACGGGAAAACTGCCCATCCCCACTGCTAGTGAGGCTGATCAAAACAGCTAGACCTAGACTCTAGGTAGTTGATAAAAAACTTGATTTTATTTTTGATTGGGCGATCGCCGGATTAGGGTAAACTAATTTTCCCCGGAAGCTTCGGTGCTTAAAGTTGATGAACTTGATTGGAAAAGTTAAGACGGGTAACGGGCTTTTTTGGGGCAGGTCAGACGCAAAACACCACAATGGTTATTGCGCCCCCTATTCCCTCCGGAAAAGATAAAATCTTCCTCAAAAAAAGACTTGCACACTACATATAGGGTGAGGTATTGTTAAGTACCCCAGATATGGAGCAAGGTTCGCTTGGTAGATCACGTTCAGGAATGGCAAAGTAGTTGTGTTGATGACGGTGTCATCAATATGAATGTTGTTGCTTTAGAGGGCGATCGCCCTCTGGATTATTTACTGTACTCAGATGACCTGCCTCGTCGTAATGATGGGCGTTTGGGGGAAGGATATTTACAGAAGTATCAACATACAGAAGCCGGTGGTTGGTGGTGTTCTGGGGTTGATTTGCTTACGGGGGGCGCTGATCTATGGGGTTGTTTTAAACCGGAACAGCCGCGCATTGGTGGTGCTAAGGGCAAGCCGATTAAGTATGAGCACCCCCCCAAAGTCAGTACGGGACTATTTGCCTTACGGGTACCGCCCCATATTTGGCAGTTAATCGCAACGCGCTATCAGGTGGCATTCAGTGAGGATGCCTGGGATAGTTCCCAGCCCGATGGTGGTTTTTGGCAGTGGCTTAAAGAACATACGGAAATTCCCCTTGTGATCACCGAAGGGGCGAAGAAAGCAGGAGCTTTGTTAAGTGCGGGTTATGCGGCGATCGCCCTACCGGGTATTTATGGTGCAGTTCGTACTCCGAAAGATGCAACGGGGCAGCGCCTTGGGCGATCGCGATTAATTCCCCAGATCAAAAAACTAGTGGAAGGGCAGCGCAAAATTTTCATTGCCTTTGACCAAGATCAAAAACCCCGTACCATCAAAGCAGTTAACGCAGCGATTCGGAAAACGGGTTATCTCCTCAAAAAACAAGGCTGTGACGTTGCCGTAATCACTTGGGACAGTCAGTTAGGCAAAGGCGTTGATGATCTCATTGCCCACCATGGTCAAGACAAATTTAACCAGCTCTATCAGCAAGCCCCATCCCTAGAGCTGTGGAAAGCGAGGGATCTCAATCAACTCACTTACAACCGCCACCACGAGCAAAACCAGCGGTATCTCGGAGAGATTGTTGCCCCAGAAACCGCCAAAATCGTTGCGATCAAATCTCCCAAAGGCACAGGGAAAACCCGCCAACTCGAAACCGTCGTCGCCCGGGCGATCGCCCGCCAACAAAAAGTTTTAGTCATCGGACACCGCATCCGTCTAGTCGAGGAGCTATGCCAAAGATTCGGTTTAGATTACATTCGTGATTTACCAGCAGACAAAGGCAGAACAACAGAGCCAAGCTTAAAAACCAAAGGTTATGGCCTCTGTATCGATTCCCTCCACGAAAAATCCCAAGCCCATTTTAATCCCCACCAATGGTCAGACGCGCTCATTGTCATTGACGAAGTTGAGCAAGTGCTGTGGCATGGCCTCAACTCCAGTACCTGCCGGGATTATCGGGTCAACATTCTGCAAACCTTTAAAACCCTTATCCAAAACGTCTTTGAAGGGGAAGGGCAAATTTATATTAGTGATGCCGATCTAAGTAATGTATCGGTTGATTATCTGCGCAGCCTCGGTGGTCAAGAAGTGACTCCCTTTGTCATCGAAAACACTTGGCAGGCGGACAAAAAGAGTGGCTACACCCTAAATCACTACAACGAGGGTACGCCCAAGCGACTTATTAAGGATTTAGAAGAGCACATTAAAGCAGGTGGTAAGCCCTTTGTCTGTCTCTCGGCCCAAAAGCTAAAAAGTCAATGGGGGACATCGACCCTAGAGCTATATCTCCAAAATCAATTTCCCCAGCTCCGTATTTTGCGTATTGACTCGGAAACCCTCGCCGATGCGAAACACCGGGCCTATGGCTGTATGACGAATCTCAATGAGGTTGTAACTGAGTATGATGTTGTTTTGGCGAGTCCAGCGGTAGAAACAGGTATTAGCTTAGATCTCAAGGGTCACTTTACGTCTGTGTGGGCGATCGCCCAAGGGATACAAACAGTCAATTCAGTCTGTCAAGCCCTGAGCCGTGTCCGGGAAAATATTCCCCGTTATCTATGGGTCGCGAAATATGGGTTTAACAAAATTGGCAATGGCTCCACTTCCATTCCCTCTTTACTGCACTCCAGCCAAAAACTGACCCAAACAAATATTCGTCTATTGCAACAATCTGACTTTGCCGCCCTAGAGGATCTTGACACCCAGTTTCAGGCCGAATCATTACTATGCTGGGCAAAATTTGCTGTGCGCATCAATGCAGGTATGGTGAATTACCGTGAGGCTGTTTTAGCGCACCTCACCAGTGAAGGTCACAATCTTGTGCCAGCGATAGAAGCAGCAGCAAAATCAAAGAAAAAAACCACAAAGAAAAAAGCGAAACCAGAGGCAAGTCAACTTACTATTGCCCTCAATTCTATTCGCGAGACCAGCTACCTAGCCGAATGTCAGGCGATCGCCCAAGCTAGTCCCCTCAGTAAAACGCGCTACCTAGCCCTCAAAAAGAAACTCGTTAAAACACCAAAAGAACGTTATCAACTGCGCAAGTACGAACTACAGAAACGCTACAACATTCCAGTCACGACAGAGTTAGTTAACCGCGACAGCGACGGCTGGTATAGAAAGCTGCGTTGCCATTATTTTGCCACCCTCGGTCGTCCCTATTTGGCGGATCGCGATGCCCTCATTGCCAAACATCTAATGCAACAGGGTAATGGACAAATTTTCCAACCAGATTTTAATCACTCTCAGTTGGGTGCCATCATTGGCACTATCGAAATTCTAGGGATCCATGATTTACTGCATCAACCCCAAAAAGAACTTCATAATCTTGATCCGAATATGCAGCACATGGCGGCGATCGCCCTAGAAAACCGTCAGGCAATCAAAACCACAGTAGGCATTGGCTTAGCGAAAAACTCAACCCCAATGATGATCCTGAAGCGATTTTTAGAGCTGATAGGTTTGGATTTAGCTTACCTAAAAATGCGGAGTATTCAGAAAAAACGAACTCGTATTTATCAGATTATGGCTCCCGATGATGGGCGACAAACGGTATTCCAACATTGGTTACAGGTGGATCAGAAATGTCCCGGCACATCTGCGTTCTGGCAGGAAGATTGTCAGCAATATCTCCAGCAGCTCCAGAAAACTCGCACTGAAAAAACATCAAATTATAAACAGCTCACTTTTGATTTACCGACGGAAGAAGCATCTTAAAGACGGGACGAGATTGATTAGCGCAGCAACAAGAGAAATAATAGTTTTCTCAGTTAGCCTAAAGCATAGTAGGATCCCCCTAAATCCCCCTTTGTAAGGGGGACTTGAGCTTTTCGGTTGTCTCATAATTACCTGAGCTGACGATCAATCTTCCCTCAAACAACTTTGCTATCAAAATATTTGGCTTTTTAGATTTGGAGGCAAAACCATCGTGAACAATGCTATCTTTTCGCGACTCTATTTCGTGTGATTCAATGCCAATTTCTTACCAAAAAGAAACCCCCCTAGACTAATCTAGAAGGGTTTCTACTATCTTCGCTACGAGCCTGGAGAGATTCGAACTCCCGACCTGCTGATCCGTAGTCAGCCGCTCTAATCCGCTGAGCTACAAGCCCTCGCCGAAGAAATGTGTTGTTTCATCAACAGTTATCTAATCTAACAGAGATTTTTTATTTATGCAAGATTTTTCCAAAAAAAAAGTTCAGACTGTTTTATCTCACCTCAATGAAGCTGGTGAAGCTCAGATGGTGGATGTTTCTGAAAAAAAAGTCACGAAACGGGAGGCGATCGCCACAGGTCGGGTGTTCATGAGTAAAGCTTGTTTTACCGCGATCCAAGCAGGTGATGCTCCCAAGGGAGATGTCTTAGGGACAGCGCGCATTGCCGGGATTATGGCCGCCAAACAAACCTCAAATCTAATTCCCATGTGTCATCCCTTACCCATCAAAAAAGTGAATGTGACCTTTACGCCTGACACCACGGCGATCGGCTATCTCATTGAGGCTAGCGTCACCACAAAATCAGAAACAGGAGTGGAAATGGAAGCTCTCACCGCAGTATCCGTCGCAGCTCTGACCCTATATGACATGGCCAAAGCCCTAGATAAAGAAATGACGATTACAGACATCCGGCTATTGAAAAAAACAGGCGGCAAATCCGGAGACTACATCCGAAAATCTTTATAATAGTCATCGGTTCATTTTCATCGAGAAATACTTTAACTATGCCCCGCAGTTGGCCCCGCAAACCTGACCGCCAGACAGACGCTGAATTCCGTCGTGCCGAAGACATGATGAATTTCATTGTTCATGTGATGGTATTCCTCGCGATTAATTCCGGCATTTGGTTTTTCCACAATATCTACCGCTCAGACTCCACCTGGGATATATGGTTTACAGGGGTTTGGTTTGGTATTGTCCTATTACACCTCGTCTACATTAGAGTTATTGCAAATTACTCGGAGACCTAATATGGCTAGTACCGCCGACATCGAAAAACTCGCAGCTGAAATTGGGGAAAATGTTTACATTGATGTTGCAGGCTGGCATTTGTATTTATCAGATGCTCGTTTACACACCAGCATTGCCGAAAAAGTGATGTCACTCATTGAAGATCGCGCCGTTAAGGAAGCGGCTGTTATGGATGTGGTCAAGGGCATTCAAGTACCTTTAGGTGGCAAACAAACCTTTGTTGCATTAACTCAACTCATTCCCCCAGCCGTGCAACAGGATTTGGTAAAACTGCTCGAAGATTATCAAGCGAACTATTAACAGCAAGGTATGACGAAATCTTTTCTGCTCCCAGATACGGCGGCAACTTTGGATTTTGGCAAACGGCTAGGGGAATGCCTACAACCCTATGCTGTGCTGTTGCTTAAAGGTGATCTTGGGGTAGGAAAAACCACATTAACCCAGGGTATTGGTACGGGGCTCGGCATCACTGAGGCGATCGCCAGTCCGACATTTACGCTGGTGAATGAATATCATGCGGGACGAATCCCGTTGTATCACTTAGATTTGTATCGCCTAGAGCCAGAGCAGGTGGATAGTATTTACCCAGAAACCTATTGGGAAGGCGTAGAAAGTGAACCGGGCATCACCGTAATCGAGTGGTCGGAGCGCCTACCATTTCTGCCCGAAAGCTATTTTGAGATTATCCTAAGTCATACCGACGATGATCAACGGCAGGCAATAATCACTGCAACAAATGCAGATCTCGCCGGACTTTTTCAGTAGAGTTAAAGAACTTATCTGTAGGGCGTTTCCGTGGAATTTTTAACTGTTTTATTATCAGGTTTACTCGCAGCAGGTGCGCCCATTGGCTTAATCGTTGAGGAAATTACAGGCACACGGCTCAGTCAACGTCTTGAGGCAGCAGAAACCTTTGAGGTGCGAGTGGATAATGTGCCCGCCCACAAAATTGCCAAAGGCGAGATTGACCGCATTCGCATTGCTAGTCGTGGCATCGAAATTGTTGAAGGATTTCGGCTAGAGGTTTTAGAGCTAGAAACAGCGCCACTCAATGTTGATCTTCAAAGATTACGTCAGAGGCAGTTTGATGCAGAAACATTTAAAGAGCCTGTACAAGCTGGATTACGCTTAGTTTTGACAGAGACAGACCTCAATGAATCGCTGCGATCGCCGCGAGTGCGCCAAGTATTACAACCGCTGATTAATCGTCTGTTAATTCGTCCCGGTTCACCGAAGCCACCCCAATACTCATTGGATGAAGCGATCATTGATTTTGTCGGTGACAATCGCTTTGAATTTCGCGGCAAAATTTCCCAGATAGATCCCCAAACAGGTGAACTCGAAAATTCTGAATTAACTCTTTCATATACTCTGGAGCTAACATCAGGTAGTGAAATCCAGTGGACAGAAGGGGCAGGCACAATTAACAGTCAGCCTTTGCCATCGCCCGCCATTATGGGGTTTTCTCAGGGCATTAGTGGTCGTCTGAATTTAACGAGATTTGACGAACGGGGAGTAACGGCACGCTTTTTTGCGCTCAATCTCAACGACACTGAACTTGAAACAGCGCTCTTTTTACAATTTATGCCAAGACAATCTGAGTAGTTGATGGGAATGGGAATAGGAGACATAAACTAAAAAGATGAACATCGACGTAACCCTACGTAACTATCAAGACGAAGACTTTCCAGCACTGCAACAGTTACTAATTGACACTCAAATTTTTTACGAGCCATTAGATAAACAAGTGATATTTCAACGAAAAATCAACCATGATGCGGAATCAATTATCGTTGCAGAACAAGACCGTCACATTATTGGCACAATTTTTTTCGTTTATGACCCATGGAATTCTTTCATTTTTCGCCTAGGCGTTCATCCTGATCACCAAGGACAAGGCCTCGCGAATAGGCTGATGGATGAGGCAGAAAAACGCCTGAGAAATCGAGGTATGCCACGCCCTACATTATTTGTTGAGGAAGATAAGGAGGAGGTTTTGACGTTTTACAAAAAGCGCGGCTGGGAAGTGCTCTATAAAGTTTTTTGTTTAGAAAAAGATCTACAACAATAGTCACACTAAATTTATTTTGATGCTTTTGATTCTATGGTTGGGCGATCGCCTGCGAGACTCACAAATCCTAAAACAATCGTCGAATCTATAACAGTTTCTAACGAGTCCATATAGAATGTAGCCAAGGATAAACAGACATTTTTCCCGCTGCACTTTGAGCCTACCTATGTCCTCTACCTTTACGAAAAAGCCGAAGCCAACCGACGTAGATGCGCCCACCCTCGATGTGGAACTGCGTCAGGTTTTTAAAATTTTCAATGGTGAAACCGCCGTTTGTGGCGTAAACCTCGATATTCGTAAAGGAGAATTTTTTAGTATTCTTGGGCCTTCTGGTTGCGGCAAAACCACAACGCTGCGCCTCATTGCCGGATTTGAACAGCCTTCTGCGGGGGATGTACTGATCCAAAAGCAAAACATGAATGATGTGCCGCCCTATCGTCGTCCTGTAAATACCGTCTTTCAAAGTTATGCTCTGTTTAATCACCTCACTGTCGCGGAAAATGTGGCGTTCGGTCTGAAAATTCAAAAGCTGCCAAAAACAGAGGTGCGCGATCGCGTCCAAGAAGCTTTAGTGCGGGTGCAGATGGAAGGCTACGCCAATCGTTTTCCGAATCAACTTTCTGGTGGTCAACAACAACGGGTCGCCTTGGCAAGGGCTTTAGTAAATAAGCCTGCGGTGATGCTCCTTGATGAACCACTTGGGGCCTTGGACTTGAAGCTACGTAAGGAAATGCAGGTGGAATTGTCGCGGTTGCACCAAGATCTCGGTCTGACTTTTGTGATGGTGACCCACGACCAAGAAGAGGCTCTCTCCATGAGCGATCGCATTGCGGTGATGTCCCACGGCAAGATTGAGCAGATTGGCACACCCCACGAAATTTATGAACGTCCGGCAACGCCTTTTATTGCTGACTTTATTGGTGATACAAATCTAATCAATGGCAAAGTCTATAACACCGAAGGAACCGTCCAAAATATTGTCACGAGTAAGGGTTTAAAAATTACAGTTGATTTACCGGAGCATCAGCCCAATGTGATGGTTGCCAATACCCACAGCAACTACAGTGCTAAGAAGCAACGCCCGGAAATCCCCTCTGGTGAGGTGGTTGTGAGTATTCGCCCTGAAAAAATCAAAGTGAGTTTGGAAGCTCCCGAAAGAGCTGCTAACTGTTATCAAGGTCAACTGGAACACACCATGTTTATGGGAACCCATGTGCTCTACGTCGTGCGGCTAGAAAGCGGCGATCGCCTGCGCATTAAACAACCCAATACCTCTGCTAGCATTAATCACGGCACACCTGTTTACACCTATTGGTCAACGGCAGATTGTTTAGCGCTAAACGCCTAAACTCTCCTATGATTGAAGGCAATTATGACCACGATAACCGTCTACTAATGAGAGAGCAGGGCACACAATTTCACGGTGTACAGCTTAATCGCCGCAAATTTCTGAAGGGATCGGCTGCGGCGCTATCGGGCTTTGCGTTGTCTAGTTGTGGTTGGCGGCTAGCGGATGTCAAACCTACTGCCCGAAGGACTTCCACTGATACGCTCTATATCTACACTTGGGCAGGCTACACCGATAATAAGCTTTTAAAACAGTTTGAGGCGGAAACGGGCATCAGGGCGATCGCCGATGTGTTTGATTCCAACGAAGCGATGTTGGCTCGGATCCAAGCGCAGGGTGGCGGTGATTACAGCATTATTTATCCGTCAGATTACATCGTCCAAGAGATGATTGATCTGGAGCTTTTACAGAAGCTAGATCACTCACAGATTAATGGTTTAGAGAATTTATTTGAGACCTTTGCTGACCCCGGCTATGACCCCGGCAATGCCTACAGTATTCCCATTAGTTGGGGCACGACAGGGCTAATTTATAACAAGAGTGCCCTCGACTCACCGCCGACCGATTGGGATTATCTCTGGGAAAATGCCGATCAGCTTACACGCCGGATGACCCTCCTCAATGATGTCCGGGAAGTGATGGGCGCATCGTTAAAATCTTTAGGTTATTCGTACAATACAACAGAAGAATCGAAGGTCAGAGAGGCCTACGAAAAATTAGTGGAGCTCCGTCCGGCGATCGCCTCCTTTAACTCCGACGCATGGCGCACCCAGATTTTGAGTGGCGATTTGTTAGTGGCGATGTGCTATTCCTCCGATGCCAACGAGATTACCGAGGAAGATGACAACTTTGCCTACATCGTGCCAGAAAGCGGGTCGTCAGTTTGGGCAGATACCCTTGTGATCCCCAGAACTGCACCGAATGTCGCTGGAGCCTACGCCTGGATGAGCTTTATGATGCGCGCTCAGGTTTCCGCAGAAATTACCCAGCGCCTTAGTTTTGCCACACCAAATCGTCCCGGTTATGAGCTGCTTCCTAAAGATGTCCGCACCAATCCCAATTTATTCCCTTCCTCCGAAACCAT
This sequence comes from [Limnothrix rosea] IAM M-220, assembly GCF_001904615.1. Classification (NCBI taxonomy): domain Bacteria; kingdom Bacillati; phylum Cyanobacteriota; class Cyanophyceae; order Chroococcales; family Geminocystaceae; genus Picosynechococcus; species [Limnothrix rosea] IAM M-220. The sequence goes on along the minus strand of NZ_MRBY01000041.1, from coordinate 10,264 downwards.
TGATCGATGCGAAGGCTTAAAACCTCTCGGTGAAGAGGTGGGTGAAATCTATGACCGATATTGGACGAAACTCACCAGTGGTTAATTTCTATGGCAGAAGAACTAGACAACATGGCTCAGAAAAAATTCCGCGATAAATTACCTTGGACTGGCATTTTCACGTTGCTTGGCCCCTCTGGTATTTGGTTATTGCTACTGTTGGTATTTCCGACATTAGTGATTTTTGAGTTGAGTCTTGTGCCAAATATCCGCCCCGGTGACCTCGTTAATCCCAGCGGCATCGATAACTATCTCCGTATTTTTGAGGGTGGGAATCTCCGGGTCGTGGGGCGATCGCTCTTTTTTGCCTTTGGAACGACTATTACCTGTTTATTGATGGGCTTTCCCGTGGCGTACTGGATTGGTCAAATGGCTCCAAAACGTTGGCGTACATTGCTGCTGCTCGGATTTATTTTGCCGTTGTGGACATCGTCGTTGTTGCGTTCCTATGCTTGGATTACCATTCTCAGTCCGACGGGTGTTTTGAATACAGTGCTTAGTTTTACAGGGATTTCGTTAAATCTACTCAATACGAATACGGCGGTCTTTATTGGGATGGCCTACAGTTATCTGCCTTACATGGTTTTGATTTTGTACGCTTCCGTCGAAAAACTCGATAAACAACTCCTCGAAGCCTCTGCGGATCTTGGGGCAAAACCCAGCGAAACTTTCTGGCGGGTGACCATTCCCCAAACGATGCCGGGTATTCTGGCGGGATCACTTTTAGTTTTTATTAGTGGCCTAGGGGATTTTGTGGATCCTGAATTACTGGGTGGTGCGTCGAGTATGACCATGTCTCGCCTAATTTATAATCAATTCCTTGGTCTATCCCGTAACTGGGGCTTTGGTTCTGCGCTCAGTATGACCCTAATTTTCGCAGTTAGTATTTCCATTGCTTTACTTCTCAAATACGGCGATCGCGACGTAGCGGCTTAAGAAGTGGCGGCTTAAGAAATGGTGTAAATGTAGGGTGTGTGGAGACGGCAAAAAGACAACTAAAAAATCTACAAATTTGTTGTCCGTCGTAACGCACCACGGCAGATATTGAAACAACAAATTGGATTTGATTGATTTTTCATGGGTAGCACAACTTATTGAAACCCCTTCCGCCCTTCGGACACCTTCCCTAAGGAAGAACAATTGAGACAAATGATTTGTTGAGGAAAGAATTTGTATGGCATCTCATTTCAATTTTGAGCCAACCGCACGGGATGAAGAGGTTTTGGCGGAGCTGGAGCAGTGGAATCAAAAGACATCAGATGTTAACCGCAATATCAAATATGCCAAAATGATTTGTGATACCTTTAGCTTTTTTCGTGGGACAAATCATTTATTTTGGCGAGATTTTGCTAACCATCCGGCTTTAGAACCATTCAGTAATACTCAAACGCAAGTGTGGATACAAGGTGATCTTCACGTTGACAATTTTGGTAGCTTTCATAATGATGAAGGCAAGATTGTCTATGATCTGAATGACTTTGATGAAGCGGTAATTTCGAACTATCAATATGATCTATGGCGCATGGCTATTAGCCTAGTTTTGGTAGCAAAACAGCAGAAGTTTAAAGGGAAAGAACAAGAGGCGTTTATTGCAAGATTTTGTAAGGGATATCTGGAGGCGATCGCCCTTTATGCCAAAGACCCCAATGCTATTCGAGTGGAATTTACTGCCAAAAATACCTACGGTAAGCTAGATGATTTCCTGAAAGATGTGGAAGAAAACGAAAGCCGTGAAAAAATGCTCGAAAAGTGGACAAAGGTAAAAAAAGGCGATCGCTACTACGACCTCAGCCTCGATAAACTCGAAAAAATTGACCATGAGACCTATCAAAAAATTGTGGATTTGATGCCAGAATACGGTAATACTCTCACAGGTGAGCTGGCCTACGACCCCAAATATTTTCACGTCAAAGATATCGCTAAACGTCTGCTAGCAGGCACTGGTTCCCTTGGTACAGACCGCTACTATGTCGTAATTGAAGGAGATAAAGATCACCATGATTACGATTGCATTCTGGATTTAAAAGCCCAAGGCAAACCCACCCCTTATTTTTATCTCGGCGAGGATTTTCAGAAAGCCTACGACGCAGAATTTAATAACGATGCAGAACGCCATGCGATCGCCTACAAAGCCCTCATTCGCAACACCGACGACCACCTTGGTTGGCTCGAACTAAACGCTCAATCCTACTCCATCCGAGAGCGATCGCCCTACAAAGAAGCCTTTCCTTTAGATGAACTAAACAAAGCAAAACGCTTTGAAAAAATGGCAGAACAATGGGGCAAAATCCTGGCCACCTGCCATAGCCGTGCCGCCGAAGCAATGACGACCCAAACCGCAAAAGTCTTCGCCGAAAATGTCGCTAAACGAGCCGCAGACCAAGCCGATAACTTTATCGCACAAGTTCAAAAAATCGCCAAAACCTACGCAGCCCAAGTAAAACTCGATTACGAAGCCTTTAAAGCCGCAAATCCAAACCTTAAGTGCTTAGAATAATCAAGCCCAAAAATTGCATGCTATACTGGTAAATCCAACACATGGGGCCGCAACGGTTTCGACAGGTTGGCGAAAGCTTCCACTGTGATGCAAGTCGAGAGTGAATCTCCTCTCGTAAATCAAAGATTCAAACAAATAGTAACTGCGAACAACATCGTTCCTTTCGCTCGCAAGGCTGCAGCTGTAGCCTAATAAGAACAACCTTAACTTAGGTTCGAGCATTCATAATTCGACTCCGTTAAGGATTATGACTTTACCCCCAACGGATGCTCTCTAGGAATACATCTGGTTTGCACTAGAGTCAAGACTAGACCAGAGATTCTTGGCGACTCGGAATAAGCAGTCGTTCCCGTTCTGAGGATTAGAAGGACTAAACTTGTGAATGAGCTAGGGGTGAATACCCAGTTTGGACAGCAGTTCGACTCTGCTCGGCTCCACTACTAAAAAAATAGTTACTATCAAAAAACCCTTGATCAATCTTGTTGATCAAGGGTTTTTCACGGTTTGCAAAATTTAAATTTTTCTAAATCACGTGAGTTTTGCTTAAGCATGGTCGGAAGTACGACGCGGTGAATGGGAGAGCGAGAGATCGGGAGATATTTCTATGCAAACAATCCTACTAGCTTTCAAAAAATGCAAATTTTCGTTGCTTCCCCGTGTCTCTCCCTCTCCGTGTCTCCTTTTCTCTAAAGAATTTTGGCTACATTCTTATCCATAACTGACGTTAAATATTATATGTAGCCAAGGCCATCACAGTTAAAACATCTGATAGGCCTTAAAGCTTTGTTCTGTAAGGGTTTAACTAACATGCTAAAACTCTGCTAATCTCACCAACGACGACTATAAATTTCATTTGTGGTTATGGCAGAAAAAGTAGGCGATCGCCGCACCTAGCTAGACCTTATCGAACCCTTATCGAACAAACAAACAAATAAATGATGAAGAAAAAAGCGCCTTACCTAGAGACTCTCTTCAGGCGAAGCCAGCATCTTTTCAATTTCATGTCTTTGCTCAGCATTCCGCAGAAAATATCCACTCATAATCGCAGAGCCAAGCAAACGACCTAAATTTTCGCGGGTCATCGTGACCGAAACATTAATACCTTCCCCAGACAAAGCACCAAGCAAGCCAATAATTTGACGCTCCATCACTTGCTGCACTTCACCAGATTGAGGCTGGGACATCTGAGCGACCATTTCCGGGTTTAAAGACTGCACATACTGCCACAAGTCATCCTTTACTTCCGCTTGTGTATTATCTAGAAAATCATAAAAACGTTGGGCTTCATTGTTCACCAGTCTTACCTCCTGATGGTCGATCAGCAATCTTTGTAATTACTGAATTTTGATAACGTAGAACTTTCATTAATGACAATGTAACAAGCTTTTACATCACAAAGGGGGTGCGTAACCGAACCCCCTAAGTCGCATTTTTACGGTGATTTTTCTCGGAACCTAGCTCGCCAAGTATTCTGTCACTTCAGATTTACGCTTACGCAACTTCGAGAGAGCCTCGCGTTCAATTTGACGTACACGCTCACGGCTAATACTCAAATGTTCGCCAATTTTTGCAAGGGTGTGGGGCTGACCATTGTTTAAACCAAAGCGCAAGGTTAGCACCTCTTGCTGTTGGTCAGTCAATTCCCCGATCATACGGTGTAGATCCCGCTTGAGGGCAGCACTGGTGGCATAGTCATCAGGCGTTGTGCCGTGGTCTTCTAGCAGCTCGATGAGTTCGGTATCGTTGTTATCACCGACTTTCAAGTCAAGGGATAAAGGCTGACGCGATTTTTCGAGATAATCACGTACTTGCTTGGCGGTTAAACCCAATTCTTCTGCTAGCTCAGGAATTGTCGCAGCACGACCTTTCTTTTGAGCCAGTTGACGCTGGGCTTTTTTGATTTTATTGAGCTTCTCAGTGATGTGAATGGGCAGGCGAATTGTACGGCTCTTTTCGGCGATCGCCCGGGTAATGGCCTGACGAATCCACCAGTAGGCATAGGTCGAAAAACGATAACCCTTCGTTGGGTCAAACTTCTCAACACCACGCTGCATACCGATGGTTCCTTCTTGGATCAAATCCAAAAGATCCATATTGCGCTTAATATATTTTTTAGCAACAGAAACCACCAGACGTAGATTTGCCTCTACCATCTTCTGCTTAGCCTGAGCACCGAGACGGAGACGCTTTTTCAGCTCCTTTTGAGTAATCTTTGCTTCGTTTGCCCATTCTTTCAATGTTGGCTCAGACTCTTTGTGTTCAGCCAACTCTTCCTTGAGCTTTTCAAGGGTCACCATCTGCTGGACACGACGGGAATATACGACTTCTTCTTCGTGGGTAAGCAATGGCACACGACCAATCTCTTTCAGGTAAGTACGAACTGGATCTGAGGAATGCTTGGCAGTTTTCATAGGTCAACTCGTCTGTATAGAGAAATCAAAAAAAGACAATGGCAATCCTTCCCTGCACTAAATCGCTCAGAGCAAAAGGAGGATGAGTTGTCCACAATAAGCAAGGAATGCAGCTGAGGTGGCAACGCGGCGCACTGCATGCAAGTGTCTAACTTAGAGTTTTTATTATTTATGAACTTATATTAGCAAAATATTAGAGCTCTGTTAAGTTTTTTTAAACAAAGTAAATTTTCTCAGAAAAAAAGTGCGTCAAAGGGCGAAATCTGTCTTAAGTCCTTAAGGGTCAATGACTACGCTTCTAAGCTTTGTTCTGTTTTCTGTTCCTCTGGCGCGACAAAGTCGGGGTTACGCTTAGAAAATCCCCACACAAACATGCCCAAAATGAGAGAAATCAGAAGCCATTCTGGGACGATGAGACTGGGATAAACTGCCTTTAGTAATAGTCGAACACCAACAAAGCCCACTGTGACGAAGCCTGCGTCTTCGAGGTGGGTAAATTCATCAAGCCAGCGAATAAAGAGTCCGGCAAGAAAGCGTAATGTGATCACGCCAATGGTGCCGCCAATGACGATGAGCCAGATGTCTTCGGCAACGGCGATCGCCGTTGTGACACTATCGAGGGAAAAGGCCAAGTCGGTTACGGCAATCATTGGTATTGCTTGCCAGAGGGACGAGAATTCAAGGTTTCGTTCGTGTCCTTGGTCGTCTTCACTGGAGGTAAAATATCGAAAGACTAGCCATAGTAAATAAACGGCACCTAGCAGTTCAACTTGCCAAAAATTAATCACCCAAGTCGCTGTAAAAATGAGTGTGATGCGGAGGATATAGGCCGCGATCAAACCAATGTTTAAGGCTCGTTTTTGTTGCTCAGCGGTCTTTAGTCCTTGGGCGATCGCCGCCAGAGCAATGGCATTATCCGCAGACAAAACAGCTTCTAGGGCAACAAGAATCACTAATAGTAAAGAGGTTTCTAAGCTGAAATGAAACTGGGAATGGAGGAGTTGATCGAACATAGGAACACAGATAGATAAATCGCGGTAGGTAACAACGAAACAAAAGCAGCCGGCAAATACTAACAATTGTAAACAAACCTTAGAATAATTGGCGGCTAGAACCCATCAGGTCATCATATCGATCAAAGCATTGATAATACTGTCGTATGTTGCGTCTTGTTACAAAACCTTGGGCTAAATCGCGATAATGCCGCAAATTAAGGAATAAATTCTTTATTTATCTATTTTGGAGTTTTTAATAATGGGAATTTCTGATACCCAAGTCTTTGTTGCTCTTGTGATTGCCCTCGTTCCTGGTATCTTGGCTTTCCGCCTCTCCACAGAGCTTTACAAGTAGACTGCTGCTCATTGGAAACATAGAAAAATACGTAAAAATATATCTTTTACGCGTTAATGATTTAGGGTTCCATGACGGAACCCCTTTTTTTGGGCATTATGCTGCCTGCATATCGCTGTTGTCTTAAGCTAGTAATCGGGTTTGAGAGCCTAAGCTTCGCCGTTATATTTCACTAAAACGCCGGGTGATTGTTGGATGGGAAGCACATTGAGGCTATTGCTCTGGGCGCAGTAAATAATATCTTTTTCTTTATCGAGACCTAGTAGGCGCTGGCCGTGACTCGCGAGTTTTAGTAAGTCAACGAGGTTATTTTCCCATTGTCGATATAGGGCGATCGCTCCTAATACTTCGTCGTTACCTAAATCGGCTGGTTCTTCTCCCCACAACGCGGCGGCGATCGCCCCCGCACAGACCGTATCTTCAAGAGCATAATCACCCTGCCAACCCGAACCCACAAACCAAACCGTTTCAGGTTGTTTTGCTTTCAGGTAATCAATGACAGACGCAACATTAATTTGAGCTGCAGTCAGAACTGTTTTTGCCTGTTCTACACGTTTGAGTGCCCTTGTACCGTTAGTAGTAGTGAGAAATAGGCGTTTCCCTTCGACAACATCCGGTGTGCAATCTAAAGGTGAATTCCCCACATCAAAGCCTTCAACCTGTTGACCGCCCCGTTCTCCAGCTCTTAAACGCTGTGCCTCAGGCCAAGCATCACTGGCTTGGAAAAGCAGATCAACATCAGCAAAAGCTTGTACAGCCTCAGCCCCAGCATGGAGCGCCGTCGCAATGGTCGTCGTGGCTCGCAAAACATCAATAACAACGGCACAATCGGGTAGTTGCTCGGCAGGAGCTGCTTCAGGGGTGTGGTAAACAAAAAGCTTCACGCGCTATATCCAAACGAAGAGTCCTGAATAGAGTAGCAAATAACTATATACGTGATACAGATCACTTTTTCTTGTGATCCCTTGGCTTTGTTTTTGCACGCGATGCGCTAAATTCTGAACAGTTAGCAGGGTTGTACTTATCTCCTAAAAATTTAAGGTAATGCCTAGGGTCGCTAACGATTTACTTCATCAGACATCTGCGGCAAATCAACAACGTATGGACTGCCCTCCCAATGCTCTGGGGCTTTTAGCATCTCATGTTTCGAAGAACTCCACCGTCGAGTCGTCAATCAAGCATTAATACTACCCAGATGGGGCGATCGCCAACGGGTTTAGGATTTGACAAAAATCCCACGGATCATAGTTTTCCCATTGATCTCATTCGGTTTAGCATTCGGGCGGAAAAACGTAAGAAAAACAAATATCATACTCCCCAAGCCAGCTATAGTCCTCAGCATGCCGCACCGCTCATTAGCATCAATCACCGTGATGTCACTACCTTAGACGAGCTGTTTTTGCGGGACGACATTGCAGAAATTGCCAATGATATCAATATTGTTCTCCAGAAATTTTTACCTGCCCCTTGCTGGGAAGATGATCCCTTCGAAGTTGTAAAGATTTTGATGGAGACTAAAAATTGACCGAAACGAATTGTCTACCATGCTCCTAGGGCAAAATTTGTAGATTCAAAGATGGAATCAGGGCTAGTTTTACATGAGCGCTATCAGTTAGTCACTCAAATGGGTCGCAATGCTGGGCGACAAACTTGGTTGGCAAGGGATCTCAACTCGCCTCAGCAGGAGTCGGTCACGATTAAGCTCCTCACTTTTGGTGGTGATGTGGAGTGGCAAGATCTGAAATTGTTTGAGCGGGAAGCTCAGACTTTAAAGCAGCTCGACCATGAGTTTATTCCTCAATACCGAGATTATTTTTCTATTGACGATCGCCATCTATGGTTTGGGCTGGTGCAGGAATATATTCCGGGACATTCTTTGAAGGAGCTTTTAGAACAAGGTCGCAAATTTACTCAGTCGGAAATCGAGGCGATCGCCCATCAAATCCTAGAGATTTTGCACTATCTTCACCACCTTAAGCCGCAAATTTTACACCGCGACATTAAGCCTAGCAATCTCATTCAAGGGGAAGATGAGCATATTTATCTCGTTGATTTTGGCGCGGTTCAAGATAAAGCGGTTGCGGAAGGCTCCACATTTACAGTCATTGGCACCTACGGTTACTGTCCCCTAGAGCAATTTGGCGGTAAAGCCTGTGCTGCGTCGGATCTTTATGCCCTCGGCGCAACGCTAATTCATTTACTTACGGGTGTGACTCCCGCTGACTTGCCCACAGCAAATCTCCGTTTAAACTTTCGGCCATTTGTTACGGGCGATGCCCATTTTTTAAATTGGCTAGAAAAGCTTGTCGAACCAGCGTTAGAAAATCGCCTTAGCTCGGTGGATGAAGCTTTAAATTATCTAGAGCAACCACCGCTGCCGAGGAGGATGACTCGTCAAGGGAAATTACGCATTCATAAGCCATGGCAAAGTCCGATAGTACTCAAGGCCTTCGGCGATCGCCTCGAAATCTCCATCCCACGCCGCCGTTTTCGCACGTTTACGGACTATCTACATGGGCTTCATCTTGCGGCCTATGGCACAATCCTCATTTTTCTTCTGTTGGTCAGCCCTCAAACCCTTTGGTACGGTTTTATTTGGTTAGGATTATGGGGCATTTTGGTTTGGCGATCGCTGACCCATTTATTTCGCGAAACTCAAATATTATTTAACCGGACAACATTTAGCATCACAAAAAATCTATGGGGCTTTAAATATTTCTCATCCAAGGGCATCACTGGGAAAATCCAAGACATTTCCCTCGCCCATCAGTCCTCGTCAGCATGGAGCCTAGATAACTACAAACCCCGCACTATCCTCATGACCTGCGAAGCACTCCTTAGCGACAAGCGCTACGAACGCCGTCTGTTTGGCGAGGGGTTAGACGAGGATGAGTTGATTTGGCTCGCCCAAGAAATTCGTCGGTGGTTATTTGACTACGAACCCGGCGATCGGCAAAACTAACCAACATCAATCCGAAAGAGAGAGACCGACAAACACAATAAGGCCAATCAAAACGCAGAGGTCATTGACACCCTCTCCCAGCCACCCTAGGCGGTATGCAGAGAAGATTATTCCCCGAGTCACCCCAAAGATTTCCTATTTCACTGCCCATTGGCTAGACACCATTACCAATGCCCCGCTACCTCGACTCCACAGGCATTTTCTATTTCCCGTTGCCCACGGACGGGATACTAATCACTTGAGCCGCCGCCATATTACAGGGCTTAACTAAACCGCAGCTGGCTCTAGCTTGAATTCCCATATCATATTAAGCATGTCTACATAATAATAAATGTAGAAAAAAGGACACACAACAGCTCTAGTCCTCAAACCAATACTTTAGTATAGTCATTCTAAATAATTTCTAAAGAGTCTCTCCTATCCTTCCTTAGAGAAGATAGCCAAAGGCCACAAGGAGTTTCAGCAGACTACACCACTCACGCTAATTTCCCCCCAGACTCTAGCGAAAAAAAAGCATTTTAATTCTTATTCGAAACTACCATATCCAACAAAATATAATAATCTCCAATAAATTTTCGAGGTCATTTATCTCCTTCCTTAGGAAAACGTTTCATCAGCGGCAAAAATGCCGATCAGTTACGCAATTCACCGAGAACCCACCTCTAATCTCTCCCATGGCCAAAACTAGCAAAATGAGTATAAAGAAAGACCTTGGAGTTCACAAGTCGAGGATTTTGCAAAAGGTTTTGTTTACCTCACTAGAATTTCACAAATCCCCGGTTTTTTAGTCCTAAACTTATTGACTTTGATGATGACTTTGATAATAAGAAACAGAACTGTCTCAACACTACTAAATCAAAAGACAAAGACCATGCACAGCCTGTGGCTTGAGCATTTCTAGAATTTTTAATTGATGATGTTTTTTTCTACGGTGATTCTGTTAGCTAACTAACGTCAGTTATGGATAAGAATGTAGCCAAAATTCTTTAGAGAAAAGGAGACACG